>JAQULY010000376.1:0-3402 GCA_028718445.1 Kiritimatiellia bacterium | reverse complement strand
GCGCGTTACGGCGCGGCGTTGACCCGCGCTGCTGGGTCGCGCAGCTATGGGGTGTGGATCGGGCGTTTCGTTGGGCCACGTGCGGGTAGCCGGCGCGTTGGGGGGAGCAACGCAGTCAGGAGATGCTTCCGGCGGCGTCTTGTGCGGGATGTTTCGCCGTGGCTGGAAGCCATTTGAGGCGTGCTGTACATGGCTGCGCCGTCGTGGTTGTGAAGGTGCCACAGTTACTATGACCCATTCGTCCTATGTCCACATTCGTCTCACACTGTCCAGACACCAAGGGCAAGTTGCGCAAGTTTCTTCTGAAGACTCTCGACCGCACTCCGATCCCAGACAGTGTACTCGTTGGCCACTTGTTGCGTCAGAAGGAACTCGGATGATCTATAGACCTTAATCTTGTCTGCAAACGCCCTCGATGACTGAGCCTTGTTACTGGGCTTGTCCAGTAGGCACATGTTGCCAAGTCGGTGTCGGCATTCCTCGGCAAAGTCGGGGTCAACGTGTGTTAGATCACCCCAACGGGTTCCTGGGTTTTTGGGGAGAATGTGCTCAAGATTAACCTTCTCGGGGTCTGTGAGCGGCCCGCTCTGAGGTGCGCTTCCGGGGTTGGCGAGACGCCGTTGCTCCAACTCAAGTTCGCGGAGAATCCAGCGAGAGAGAGCTGGTTTCGTCTCCTCGTAACGGGCAAAGTCCTCGACGAATTCATCATCCGTCGGAATGAGTCCTTTGAGATGCTCCCATACTGCTTTCGGAGACTGAAGACGCCCAGTGAAGATACTGGACGCCACTGACGCTGATTGAATTTCAAGACGGCCAGTGCGTCCCCTGCCCACCAGTTGATAGCGCAGAATCAGAGTGACAAGATGCTTCAGGAGTGTTTCGACCTGCGGGACTGACCACTTTGCCAACGCAGCCATCAGGATCGGATGTGTCTGTTTGGCTCCTAGAAGCGCGAGCGCCTGAACGTGTTCTCGTGACGCAGCGGTGTGTCCGGACCACAACTCCCCGTCGGACACTTCTAGGTTGGCGTAGACTTCGGCCACCTCGACCAACTCCCGCGACAGAGACAACACCTTCGTCTTCGTCTCGTACTTCGCCTTCATCTCTCGGAAGAGGCGTCCGCGCTGAATGCGACCGTACCGGGACGTCCAGAAGGCCTTCAGGAACTCATCGCCTTTCCGATCGCCTAGTCTGGTGATCATCGCCGTCCAACTATGGAGAATCTGTTCGTCCTGATCGTGTGCAGCCTTGAGCAGGTGGTTCTTAAGTAGGTCGAGGACCGACAGGTCAATGCCCCTATCATTCAGTGACTCGAATATGGTGTAGGCGTTTTCCGGGGCCGTAACGTCGAGGCAGTTCACTTGCACGTTGTCGCGCAAGTACTTCGCGAGACGGAACAGTATCAAACACTGTTTTTGGGGCTCCGGTCCTTGGTGTTCGGCTAGTTGTGATATGAACTGCCTGCACTTGAGCGCAGCATCAAGTAGTTTTCGAACCGAGGAATGACGGCCAGCAGTAGATAGCCGGTCCAGCAGTGTCTTTTCGGGGCAAGGATTGACGACCGTTTCTTGGAACGCATCACGGTTATTTGTGTTCAGAATGAGCCTCGGCTCATCCGTTGCTTCGCCGATCTCCGAGATTCCGATGAACTCGGTCTGAATCTTAGCTGCTTCGGTATCCTGATTGTGTTCGCGCAGCCATTGACGAATGCCTGCGTACGTCATCGTCGTTGTCGCGAGGCGTTGCTGGCCGTCGAGTATTTCGTAGCGACGGGCTGCCGGTTCGTCCGTGTTCACGAGCACGATGAGGCCCAGGAAGTAGTCAGAATCCCCCGCTGACATCGCCCCAGCAACATCTTCGAGGAACTGTTCAACAGCCCCAAGCGGCCATGCAAAATCGCGTTGGTGCGCTGGTACAGCGAAGTAGCGACGCTCGCTCAGAAGCTGCCCAATCCCTCGGGCTTCTGAGACCATCTGTTGCGATCTAGCCATGATCTTCGCCTTTGTCTGCCGAACGAATAGCGTTTTATCCCTTGCGCCGGTAAAGCTACAACGCTGGACCGTTGATATAAGCATGGCGCAAGGACGGCGGTGGCGCAAGGGATAAAACGGTGTTGAACGGACCCGCCTTCGCGCGGCGCGCTACGGCGCGGCACGGAACCGCGCTGCTGGGTCGCGCAGCTATGGGGTTTGGATCGGGCGTTTCGTTGGGCCACGTGCGGGCAGCCGGCGCGTTGGAGGTGGCAACGCAGTCGGGAGATGCTTCCGGCGGCGTCTTGCGCGGGGTGTTTCGCCGCGGCTGGAAGCCATTTGAGGCGTGCTGTGCATGGCTGCGCCGTCGTGGTTGTGCCTGTGCCACAGTTACTATGTCCCCATTCGTCTACCGGCGAACGTCGGCCCTCACCGGACGCGCGGCCCGCCGCGGGCCGAGTGTACGTTGGAGGGCCTGGTTGGGCGTCTTAGTCATTCGGTCCTTCCAAGGAATAGAGGCCTTTGTCCTCATCAGCGACAAGCAACTGGTCCATTCCGTCGAGGTCCAATCCGTTGTTGTCACTTAGCGCAGCGAATTGGGTGCTGGCCACGGTTGCCCAAGCGAGCTTTCGTGTGGCGCCATGCAGTAACGTGCGTCGCGCGATATGCGCGGCGTAGACGGCTATTGATCGCAACTGAGCGGCGAATTCAGCGCGTGACATTGGGTCGTTCAAATCATAGTCCTTGTAGTACAAGGGTATTTCGAGTGCTCGATCAAGCATAAGAGCATTCTCTATAACCTCTGGTTCAGCGCCGATGGAACAAATGGGCAGGACATCAGTTAGCATGTCCTTGAAGCGCTGTAGAATCCCCAAGTCGAACTTCGCCAAGTGCTTACCCTCGCTCGTGATGAAGGTGCCGATATTGCGGATTGTAAGAGGCACTCTTGTTCGGTGGCCCAGTTCTGCCTCCCGTTGAGTTCGCGCCACTGCGCGAAGGATGTTGTAGATCAGGGAGTGGGAAAGCGCGCTGAGTCGAAAGGACACTATTCTGTGCGCTCGATTCCATCGTGCCTGCTCTCTTCCCTTGATCAACGCGTCAACAAGAAAAACGGTGACAAGTATCCCAATTGCTTCGGCAAGAAGGTTCAAGCCAAGTCCATCGGTGAATGTGGGAGATGTCATTTCCATGCCTCCTTGTTGCCCAACGATGTTGACGGAACCGCGCTGCTGGGTCGCGCAGCTATGGGGTTTAGATCGGGCGTTTCGTTGGGCCACGTGCGGGCAGCCGGCGCGTTGGGGGGAGCAACGCAGTCGGGAGATGCTTCCGGCGGCGTCTTGAGCGGGATGTTTCGCTGCTGTTGGAAGCCATTTGAGGCGTGCTGTAAATGGCTGCGCCGCCGTGGTTGTGACTGTGCCACAGTTACTATGTC
>JAQULY010000375.1 GCA_028718445.1 Kiritimatiellia bacterium | reverse complement strand
GCCGTAGGCGTGGTGCCCCCGGCGCAGGTTCTGGTGGTCGGCGCGGGCGTGGCCGGGCTGCAGGCGGTGGCGACCGCACGCCGCCTCGGAGGCATGGTGACGGCCTCGGACATCCGGCCACAGGCGGTGGAGCAGGCCGCCAGCCTCGGTGCCAAGACGCTGGCAACGGGGGTGCCGCCCGAGGAGGCCCAGGGGACCGGCGGCTACGCCCGCGCGCTGCCGGAACGCTGGCTCGCGCATGAGCGCGACGCGCTGAGTCCGGCGGTCCGGGCGGCGGACTTTGTGATCCTGGCGGCGCTCATCCCCGGCCAGGTCGCGCCGCTGCTCGTCGACGAGACAACCGTGGCCGCGATGCGTCCCGGCTCGGTGATCGTCGACATCGCCATCGACCAGGGCGGCAACTGCACCTGCACCGCGCCCGGCGAGACGGTCGTGCGGCACGGGGTGACGATCGTCGGCATCAAGAACATCCCCGGGCAGATGCCGCGCTCGTCGACCTGGATGTTCGCCCGCAACGTCTGCAACCTGTTGACCTATTTGGCTGCGGACGGTCGGCTGCCGCTGGATGCGTCCGACGAAATCGTGGCGTCCGCGCTCGTAACGCGCGGCGGGCGGGTCCTCCACGCGGGTGCGCGGGGGGCGATGGCGGCCGCGGGCGGGGAGGTGGACGCATGAACGGCTGGATCATGATTGGCATTCTGTGCCTGTCGACGCTGGTGGGCTACAAGCTGCTGCGGGAGGTTCCGAGCCTGCTGCACACGCCGCTGATGTCGGGCATGAACGCGCTCTCCGGCATCACGGTGCTCGGCGCCCTGGTGGCGGTCGGACGCGCGGCGGCGACGGGAAGTCGGACCATGGCGGCCGCGGCGGTAATCCTGGCCGCCGTCAACGTGGTCGGCGGTTTCGTGGTCACCGGGCGCATGCTGCGCCTCTTCTCGCGGAAGGAGGAGTGAGCCATGGGAATGCCGGCAATGCTGGACGGAGCAACCTGGCTTCGGGCGCCCGCGGTGCTGCTGATCGGCGGGGTGCTGCTGGGGATCCGGTGGATGGCTTCGCCGCGGACGGCGGCGCGGGGCAACCGGCTGAGCGCGGCCTGCATGGGGGGATTCATCCTGCTGACGCTGGCCGGGGAGGGCTTGCTCGCCTCGGCCTGGGTCTGGGCGGCGCTGGCCGCGGGCGGCGCGATCGGCCTGGCGCTGGGAGTGCGCGTGCGGATGATCCAGATACCGGAACTCGTGGCGCTCCTCAACGGACTTGGCGGCGCCGCCTCCGCGGGGGTGGCCTGGCTGGAGCTGCGCGCCCCGGGCGCGGCGGTGGAAGCACCCGCGCACCTCGCCGCCGGACTGGGACTCGTCATCGGCGCGGCGACGCTGGGCGGGAGCCTCGTGGCCGCCGCCAAGCTGGCGCGCTGGCTGCCGCAACGCCCGACGCGGCTGGCGGGTCTGGCCGCCGTCAATGCGGTGGCGCTGATGCTGATGCTGGCGGGCGTCGCGGTGACCGGCCTGCCGGGCAGCGGCGCCGCGCGCGGGCTGGCGTCGCCGCTAGGCCTGCTGGCGCTGGGCGCCGGCGCGGCCGTCGTCCTGCGCGTGGGCGGGGCCGACATGCCGGTGACCATCTCGTTGCTGAATTCCCTGTCGGGCGTCGCGGCGGCCTTCGCCGGGTTCGCCCTGCGCCAGTTCGAGCTGGTGGCCGTGGGCGGCATCGTCGGCGCGTCCGGGTTGATGCTGACGCAAATCATGTGCCGCGCGATGAACCGCCGGCTCGGCGACATTCTATCCGGCCGCACGACCACGGCGGGAACGGCAGGAACGACCGGGCCGTCGGCGGAAGTGCCACCCGACGCGCCGGCGAACGACGGCGCCAGCCCCGCGCCGCTCCGCGCGCGTCCGGCACTACCCGAGGCCGTAGCGGCGCTGAGGCAGGCGGCGCGGGTCATCCTGGTTCCCGGCTACGGCATGGCCGTCGCCCAGGCCCAGCACCAAGTGAAGGAGCTCTACGACCGTCTGGAACAGGCAGGCAAGGAGGTCTGCTTCGCCATTCATCCCGTCGCGGGTCGGATGCCGGGCCACATGCACGTGCTGCTGGCCGAGGTCCAGATGCCTTATGAGAAGTTTCTGGAGATGGAGACGGCGAACCCCCTGTTTCCCTCGGCCGACGTGGCGGTGGTGATCGGCGCGAACGACGTGGTCAACCCAGCCGCCAACACGGCGGTGGGAACGCCGATCCACGGCATGCCCGTGCTCGACGCGGCACGGACGCGGACGCTCGTCATCTGCAACCTGAACGCCGACCCGGGCTACGCCGGGGTCCGGAATCCCCTGTACGATCGCGAGGATGCGATCCTGCTCTTTGGCGACGCCCGGCAAACGGTCGGCGACCTGGCTCGGATGCTATCGCAATAGTGGGCGCGTCCGGTACGGAAGGCGTGCCAGGCCGTCATGCATGCCGCCCGACTCCCTGCCGATCTGCTGCTGGCGCCGCCTGCGCGCCCTGGAAGACTGAATTCGTCGGAAAACGGCGCCACTATATCACTTGCGCCTGAGACAAGGGTGACCCCGCCAGCCCACTGCCGTAGCGCGTCAAGCCTATTTGCTATTTTCAGCGCCGCCCCCGCCGCCCCCGAGGTGAGCGTTTGCGTCCTCTGAAACGTGGATAAGCCTGATCCTGCCGTCAACAAATCGTAGAGCACTTGAGACATCACCCTTGTCCAAGTAATGCTCGATTGCCCGAACCAGTGTCTCGTCCTGCCCTTTTTCCCGAATTAACACCCGTGCTTGGGCAACCATCCCCGAATTGATCAATATGTATGCGGTTTGCATGGTTTGGAGTTCGCTCGCATTATCGACATGACGATCTGGGTGATCGTATGCGTCCTCTGAAACGTGGATAAGCCTGATGCTGCCGTCAACAAATCGTAGAGCATTTGAGACATCACCCTTGTCCAAGTAATACTCGATTGCCCGAACCAGTGTCTCGTCCTGCCCTCTTTCCCGAATTAACACCCGTGCTTGGGCAACCATCCCCGAATTGATCAATATGTAAGCGGTTTGCATGGTTTGGTGTTCGCTCGCATTATCGACATGACGATGTGTTGGATGTGTTGTGTCGCTATTTGGCCGGCATCCGCACAACGACGCCAGCACAACGCCTATCGCAGCTAGTCTTCTCTTAGCCATATCATCATTCCTGTGCTGAGGATAATCTCCTGGGGCAACCCTCCCACTGTAAGCCTTCGCCTTCACCATCTCCGCCCAGCTTTCGCACACTTCGGAAATTCAAGCTGCCCCGCCACAGTCTCTCTGATCCCCATTCGCCTCTCCCCCCGTCGCGCGTCACACCTATTTGCTGTTTTTCAAGGGTGACCCCGCCAGCCCTCGCCAGCCCCGGGTTGACCCCGCCAGCCCGCTGGAAGCCGCTGTAAGAGTACTTCATAAGGGATGGAGCAAACGCAGCGCGCACCTCATTGCGTAGGCCACACCTGACAACAGCACCGAGGTCACGAGACACGAAAACTCCCGGATTGACGGGCCTCGTGAGCTCTCTGGCACACGACTGAATCCGCTACAGGTGCAAATAAAGCGCACTGCGTGAAGCAACGCCGTGGCGAGGAACCACACGCAGAAGGATGCCATAACAAGGTCAAGCCATATGAGAAGCGAGTCATCGGCGGGGCCGATGAGTCCCATTGTGTTTCCAAACGTACTCCATCCTACCGCCTTCCCAACCGCTTTCTGAGCTGCATTCATGCTTATGACCGGATTGGCAACACACCAGAGACAACCGCCCAAAAAGGTAAGACGTACCATAGCGCGCACTCGGCTCAACCATAGCCGTTCTACTGATGCCCTGAAGGTCAGCCAAGAATCCAAGAGAGCAAGCAGCACGAGGCCGGCACCAATCGGGCCTGTACGGAAGACAGGGTCAAAGAACAGTAGTAGCCAAGATTTCATTCTTTGGTGTGTCTAAAGATGGGAGTGGTCACGCGCGGCTATAAGCCGGCGCGTGCATCCGGCTTGTTGGATTGCTCCTGTCTATTGCTTGCGGAGACCTCCTTGTGGACATCCGCGGCAAGCGCGGAATCACCATCAGCGCATTTCTCCAGTTCCTCCTTGGATATCCATCCTACAGACTCTCTGTACGTCGCCTTGATTGCTTCTTGCCGGTGCTGAGACGCGTGAACGTCCTCAACGGAGCGAAGGGGTATGACAGAAAGCTCCGGGTGGTGGGCAAGGTGCTCGCGAAGGCGTTCCTCATGTCGCTGTAGAACCTGAGTAGGGTCACTCTCAAATGGTAGATAGTCCGTCAGAATCTGCGGCGGTGAGGAAATCATGCTGGCGGTCACGGCATTGCTTGTGCAAATAAAGGTTCCGTCCGACAACTCACTTTCGCAGTCAGTGGTTCGACCGACCTTCGTGCCGGTTACCTTCAGCAGAAGGCGAGTGAACAACTTGACTCTGGGCTGGTAAAATGCGGCTGTGACCGTACCGCCTTGACTAAGCATGACGCGTATGAACGTGCGTGGATCCGTGGATGCATTCTTGATCGTCACGTCTTCTTCATCACGAAGATGAACGAAGCCATGTTGCTCAAACGCCGCTTTCGACTCATTATAGAATCTGAGGTCTAAGTGCTGGAAATCATCCGGATCTACGGTGCGGTACTCATGTCGCTTGGCGAACCGCTTCTTCGTCTCCTCCACGATCTTTCTCGCGCCCTTCCGTACCGCTCGTTTTCTGTTGAGCAATGACAATATCCATGCGACCGCGGCGGCAATGGTTAGGTAGTCCCATAATTCGAGCTTCATCTCATCTCCTTACACCAATCCATCGAGCGTGTCGAAAAAGTCCGGTCTGTTTCGATTCCACTAAATCTTGGGTATCAAATCACAAAGGCCAAGTCTAGATCGTTGTTTCACGGGCATTATCGAGAGCCGACATTCCGTCCATTTGATGTGTGCATCTTGCGGGACATCAACCTTGCCAGTGCACTCCCGTCGCGCGACCCGAATCGCATCGTCTGTTGTGAGTGCCATTCGCACGGGCACTGACGGCGGCTGTTCCTTGCCACGCTGCGCACAGCCCAGGAGCATGACCGCCGTCGTGCACATGTCGGCTGGGTGCGTCGCTTCCTCGCCAGGTTTCCGGGAAGGCCGAGAAGAAGTCTGGGGCGCGCCGAAGTCGAGGCGTTCCTGTCGGAGGTCGCCGCGCATCCGGAGATCGCCAACTGGCGTGTTCAGCAGACGCACGACTCGCTGGAACTCTACTACGCGCGATTCCGAGGAATCGCGCAGGAACCGCGGCAACCCGCGTCCTTTTCGGTCTGTGAGAACCATCGGCATACCTCCGTTTCACACGCGCCGCCGCAGGCGGCTGGAACGTGCGCACCCGACTCACGCACAACGTATGCGGGAGAGGCGGGGGATGTCAATGGAGAAAACGGGCAAACGCATCTTGGTTCGCGGCCAACAACTATGTGAATCGGAACACGATGGCGGGCGACGAGAGCGGCTGACGATCGAGTCTCTCAGTACAGAATGTCGCGGGACAAAGCCGAGCGACGAAGCGTAACCGACAAAGGGTGGGACGAAGCGTGGGACGAAGAAAGCGACGAAGTGTGGCGTGGCATGAAAAGAAGCGGCAAGTATGGCAGAGCACTTAGGTCATGAGAGACTGAGAGTCTATCAGACTTCCACACTTCGACCCACACTTCGTCGCACACCTCGTCGTCTACGCTTCGTCGGCTCTTCCGCTTCGGCGGCTTGACCATGGCCCCGCTTCCCGTTCAATGAAAGATCCTCCCACAAACCCGGAAGCCCCATACATAATCGAACCGC
>JAQULY010000374.1 GCA_028718445.1 Kiritimatiellia bacterium | reverse complement strand
GAAAAGCGTCGGATTGACGCGCACGTCCAACAGGTTCGTCAACGCCTGGCTGCCGCGCACCCATTCGCGGTTCCCCAGCCAGTTGCCGGCCGAGAGATAGCCGAAGGCCATCACCAGTCCGGGAACCGCCAACGGCACCATCGCCAGCGCGTCCAGCAGCCCGCGGCACCACAGACGCGAGCGCACCACGACCCATGCCACGCCCAGTCCCAGCACGGCGTTGAGCGCCACTGCCAGGAGCGAGAAACTCAGGCTGTTACGGATGGAGTTGAGCGTCATTTCGTGTCCCACCGCGTCCACATAATGGCTCCCTGTGAACGCGGCAGGCAGAACCGTCCGGTACCAGGCGCCGGGCACACTGAAACTGGCGAACAGCACGCCCGTATGGGGCAGCAGTGCCAGCAGCGTGACGGCCGCGAATGGCAGCAGCACGACGCCGGCGCGCCAGCCATGCAATTCGCGCGCCACGTGCGCCACCGTGGCCTTGCCCTGCATGGCATGGGCACGGCCGCCCAGCAACAGCCGCATCGCCAGGTAGAGTGCCACGCTGGCGGCCAGCACCACCGTCACCAGCGCATACGGGAATGGGCTGGCGCTGATCTCCTTGATCTCGTCATATATCTGGACCGCCGCGCAGCGGGTGTAGTTCAGCATCAACGGCGTGCCCAGTTCCGTGAAACTGGCGATGAAGACCAGCGTCCCGCCCGCGAAGAGGCCCGGCGCGATCAGCGGCAGCGTGATGCGGCGGAAGGTGCTCAGGCCATGACTTCCGAGGTTTGCCGCTGCCTCCTCCATGGCCGGATCAATGTTGGCGAGGGCGGCGCTGACATTCAGATACAGGATCGGGTAGAGCGCCAACGCCTGCAGCAGCACCACACCCAGGTAACGCGATTGCCCGAGCCAGTCCACCGGCCCAAGCCCCAGCAAAGCGTTGACCGCGCCATAGGGACCCAGCATCTGCATGATCCCGATGGCGCCGACGAACGGTGGCAGTATCAGCGGCACCAGGATCAAGGCGCCGAATGCGGCGCGGCCCGCAAAACGGTAGCGATGCGACAGCCATGCCAGCGGCACGGCCAGCAGCGCCGCCAGCAGTGTCGTGCCGGCGGCAAGGCCCAGGCTGTTGAGCAGACCTTCGGCATAGATCGGATTCCGGAACACACCGGTCAGGTAGCGGCCGGTGAATGCGCCGTGTTCACGGCACCCGCCGCCGACAACCTCGATCAAGGGCCAGACCATCAGTCCGCCCAGAATGGCGCCCAGCAGACCGAAGAGCAGCCAAGCGTGGCGATTGCGAAGCATGCGGCTATTTCACCACAGCGCGCCTCGCGCCACAAGTCCGGGGATCCTGCTCACCTATTCTCCGTCAGACCTACCTCTGTCCACCGTCGCGTGGTCAGATCGAAGCGCAAGGTCTTGACCTCGAAGCCGCGCAGCGCCACCTTCCGGCTGGTTTTCAGGCCGGGCAGCCGCAGCATCGTCGTCCTCGCCCGGCCGGTGGGCTCGTAGAGCCTGACGATCAAAGCCCGGCCGCGTTCAGCACGCTTGATCGCGCTGACCTGCACGATTTCATCCGCGAGCTGCGCCAACGGCGCCGTCAGCCGACCCGCTCCGGAAGGATAGAAAGGCAGCGCCATCGGCGTCTCGTTGTGGACAAGTGCCTCACGGTCAACGGCCGCAAACCGCGTCCGCGCCGCCCCGGCGTCCAGGTAGAATCGGAACTGCCGCTCGCCCTGGTCAATCCGCGGCCTGAACCGGTCCGGCGGCATGCGCACGGGACCGCCGATCGGATGTGCGGAATAGGCCGCCGACCGCAACAGGCTCAGGCGCGCCTCGCCCCGCAGGAAGTCCGAGCCATAGGTGCCGGCGTTGATGATCGTCAGCGCCTGGTCGTGCCGCTGTGAAACCACGGCCGTCCACTTCTGCGCCACCACTTCGGTGCCGTCGGAGCGCAAGTCATCGGCGCCAAACGCCACCTGACCACGGTACGCGCTGTCGGCGTCGGGCGTCGGCAGGCTCAGCTTCAGCATCTTGTCCTTCTCGTTCCAGAAAACGCGGAGATCAATCCCGATTTCCGTGCCATGCCGCGGCAGGAGATAGCGCTGAACGAGTTTCGACTCGCCCCACCCCATCACGGCCTCCACGACGACGCGCGCCGCGCCCTCTTCGATCACGCGCACGGCCGGTAGAGTGGGCGCCCCCACCCCGCAGAAGCGCGCCGCCGCCGCGCCGTTCAATGGACGGAAACGGCCCACCACCCGCCGGAAGCTCTTCTGCAGCATGCTCCACGGATCCGGCGTGTCGGCAATCACCAGCGGACACGCGGCGCCGGCACTGAGAGCGTCGCGGCCATCCACACGATAGCGATCCAGCAGGCCGGTGCGCGTGTTGATCACGACATCGAGATGTTCGCTGCGAAAACGTATCTTGCCGCCGCCGGCCGTCAGCCGGCGGGGAGGCCGCCGCGGCAGCACCGTCAGGCGACAATCGAACCGGTTCATTTGCGACGGCGCCAGGCGCGCGCGAAAGACCACGCGCTTGCGCCAGTCGAGATCCACGTGGCTCTCCTCCTTTTCGACCTGGGTCGGCAGGTCGCATGCGCCGTCGCCGCCCCGCCCGGCCCCTTTGGAACCGTGCGGCAAGGCCGCGCGCGGGCCTGTGACCGTCACGTTCGTAAAGGTGCCGGACAAGTTCTGATCGGCAAGCTGGAACTCGCACTCGACATCCGCTTCGACAGCGAAGGGATGAGGGTTGTAGACCAGGATGGCAGTCGAACCGGCAGGCGCGCGTTTCTGTCCGGCGGCCAGCGCGAAGAAGGTGCGCGCTCGCAGGCGGGAGACGATTTCCGCGCCATGATTCATCACACGCAAGGCCATCTCCTCGACGGGCTGGATGGCCGACCCCGGCAGAATGTCGTGAAACTGCGCGGTGGCCAGGTCACGCGCGGCCTCCCGCAGTTCCTCCGTCGGATAGGGCAGCAAACCGTGCACCCACGCCGCCGCCGCCATCTTCTCCGTCATGAAAATGGCGTTCTCCAACTGCCGGTGCTGCTGCTTGATGCGCGACTGCGACGTGTAACAGCCCCACGCCCACCCGTTCAGATCGCCGGCGTGCAGCGGCAGCGCCCGCCGCTGCTTGCGCACCGCAGCGAAGAACTGCTCGGGTGTGGCGTGCTCGATATCCAGATCGGACCGCTCCCCGCGAAACGCGGCGATCGCCGCCAGGTCCTGCCGCGAGGGACCGCCGCCGTGGTTGCCGACACCCCATGGCACCAGCAGCGGGTCGTCTTCAGGATGCTCCTTCAGGCAGTTGACGATCTTCTCGCGCGCCTTGCCAAGCCCCGACGGGTAGCTGAACATGCGATGTCCAAGCACACGTGAGCCATCGTAACCTTCCCAGACAAAGGTGTTGGCGGGCAACTGGCAGTCAGCCTGCCCGGGACGGCAGAAGAGATACGCGTTGAAGCCGCTCTTGGCGAGGATTTGCACAAGCCCGCGGGTGTGGCCAAAGGGGTCGAAGTTGATGGCCGTCGAAGGCGCGACGCCGAAGTGCCGTCGGAAATAAGCCCGCCCCATCATGATCTGGCGCACAAAGGACTCGCCGCATGGCATATTGCAGTCAGGCTGGAGGTACCATCCGCCCATGATGTGCCAACGGCCGGCCTTGACCAGGCGTTGGATGCGCTTGAAGAGATCGGGCTCGTGTTCGCGCACCCATTCGTAGAGGATGACTTCGTTGTGGTTGAAAACGAAGCCGGCATGCGACTCGCACAACTCCGCGGCCGCACGGAAAGTGCTGACCGCCTCAGCGGCACCCTCTTCCCATTCCCACAACCAGACCGGATCCAAGTGGCATTGCACAGCAACATCACACGCGACATGCGCCATTCTCCCTTAACAATCGGTTGCGGGTAGTCTAGACCGTCTCAGTGGGGGCTGGCAAGCTGCGTGACTGTACTTCTCTCGCGCAACGATGTACTATCTTACCCAGTGCAGCGCTACAGGAGGCAAGTCGGTCTTCTGTCGAAAGACTGCCAAATCAAGGAACTCAGTTATGAAGTCACTGTCACTGAATATCGTGCTGGCGTTGTTGGTTGGGTGTGCCGTCGGGTGCAAACGTCAGTCTTCCGAGGCCGCCAAGACGACCGAAAAGATCGGTTCCGCCATGCAGGAAGCGGCGGACAAGACCGTGACGGCCGCCAAGGAGGCCGCGGTCGAGACCAAGGAAATGGCGGCAAAGGTGGCCGACAAGACGGCCGAAGCCGCGCAGAACGTGGCGGAAGGCGCCAAGGAGGCTGCCACCGACGTCGCCAAGAAGAGCGCAGAAGTCGCCAAGGATGTCGCCGCGGGTACGCAGGAAGCTGCCGCCAAGGCGACCGAGGCCACCGGCAAAGCCCTTGAAAAAGCTGGTGAGACGGTCAAAGAGGCCGGCGCGGCCATCGCCCCCGAAGACAAGTAGATCCCTCCTTGCGACTAATGCCCAACGTTCAACTCTCAACTTCGGCGTTGAGAGTTGAGCGTTCGGGTTCTCAGACCAGAGTTGAACCCTAAGCCGGTTGCTCGGTTGTGCCACCCCCGGTGGCGCCGCAGCATTTTTTGAACTTCTTGCCGCTGCCGCAGGAACACGGGTCGTTGCGCCCGATCTTGGGACCTTCGCGCCGCACCGGTTCCGGACCGATGACCTTGCCGTCCATGAAACGCCACTCGCCATCATGGCGCGCGAACTTGGCGAACTCGTGGTGGTCGAATGTGTTGTCCTTGATCTTGTAGTGCGCGATGAACTCGACGGTGCCGGAGGCGTCTTCGGCACCGCCGCCATCCGTCGTCAGCACTTCCAGTCCCAGCCATTCGGCCGACTGTGCCCACTTGCGGCTGCCTTCGGCGTCGAACTCCTTCTTCACGCGCGGACCGGAGGTCTTGTAAAGGTAGTCTATGCTACACAGCGCATAGGCCGAGTAGCGGGCGCGCATCAGCGCCTCGGCAGTCGGCGGAGAAAGGTGACCCAGCAGATAGGGCTCGCAGCAGGTTTCGAAGGAACGGCCGCTGGCGCAGGGGCAATCGTTGTCGGACATGGCAATCCTCGCGTGGCAAAAACGCGCTGATGGTACCGGAATCGCGTTGCCGCCGCAAGCGGTTGACCCATCATAACCAGCCGGTGGCTCGCGCCAGCAGTGCCACGTAGCGCATGTAGTCCGGCCAGGAGACGTCGGCAGGAACGCCGTGGTCGCAACCGGGAATGTATCCGCCGTCGTCTATTACTGGGCGCAGACGCTCGATTTCGGCTTCGATGAAACGTCCGCCTTTGGCCATCGCGCGCTTGTCCACTCCGCCGCGATAGGCCATCTGCCGGCCGAACAGGCGGCGGAATGCAGGCAGGTCATTCCCGGCCGCTACCTCGATCGGGTCGCAGACATTGATGCCGGCCTCGATCCACAGCGGAATCAGCTCGCCGATATATCCGTCCGAATCCATGGCATACAGCGGCACCCCCGCCGCGCGGATGCGTTCGCCCCAGCGACGCCAGGTTGGCAGCAGGTACTTCCTGACCATGGCTGGGGAGATCATGGAAAACTGCTTGTAAGCCATGTCCTCGGAGAGATGCACCATGTCCGGCGTCACAGACTCGAACGTGCGCTCCAGCAACCGGGCGACATGGTCTTCCCAGAAGGCGATCATTTCCTGCACCCAGGCCGGATCATCGCAACACATCATGCACAGGTTCTCGAACCCCAGCCATTCGCGCAACTGCCAGAAGGGACCGGAGAAGTGGATCGTCAGCAGCTCCTCGCGCCCGGCGAGTTCACGGCCCAGTCTCTCCGCGTCAGCCGGCAGGCGCGAAGGCC
>JAQULY010000373.1 GCA_028718445.1 Kiritimatiellia bacterium | reverse complement strand
CCGGGATCCGGTAGACCGGAGAAACGGAGCGGAACTTCATGTCCGGGGAGCGCCTGACGTCTTTGCCCTGCACCTCCAGCGTCCCGCGCTCCGTGTAAGTGATGCCCAGGTCCGTGGGCAGATACCAGCGCACGCCGCAAAACCGTTCGAGGAAATCGTAGGCAGCGTATAGGGTTCCCTGTTCGTCGAACAGATCCAGGAATCCGTTGCCGCTCGCGTAATCCACGCGGTTGGTGTCGGCCTTGTCGCGGCCGATCAGGACGAGTGTGTTGGGGGCTGTCGGACTCGTCGGACCTGTCGGACGGAAAGCAATCAGGTACTCCTGCGGCGCAAAATCCGCGCTCTTGAGCCCCAACTCCCGCGTGGCCGCGCTTTCGCCCACGAGGACACGGGCGCCGGTCGCGGGCTGGGTTTCAGCCGCCATCGGCAGATCCACGCCGGTGATCTTCCGGATGTGGTATTGCAGTTCGTACGCCGCGAGCTGCGCCGCGCGGGTCGGCCGTTCCGCCAGCACGATGGTCGCGCGCGGCTGCCCGTTTTCAACCAACGTCACACCCGCCGCCATGGCGCGGAGCCCCGTCGCGGCCGTCGCCATGGCCAGGATCGCAGCGAAATAAAAACTGTTAATTGTCATGTTCATGCCTTCTATTACCTTTCTATTCGATTGACGATGACGGTGACGATGACGATTTGGAATATCTATCTTCGTAATCCGTAGTCGTCGCCGTGGTCGTCAACGGATTTCCCCCCTCAATTCGCCTGGTGCCACGCATCGAATCCCTTCCGCATGAATGCCCAGATCCCCTCGTTGAAGAGCGCCACGCGCCGCTGCTCCGTCTCCGTGCCCTTCGCCTCCGCGCGCCGAAGGGCTTCCGCCATGAACCCGCCCAGTTCCTCCATGCGCTCGGGGGTCCCGAGATGGCTCCAGGACAGCTCCGGCCCGGCGACCCCGGCCGGGCGCTCCGTGTCACGCCAGATTTCCGCGCACCGCATGTAGAAGGCGCGCATCGGCTTGGCCGCCGGACCGTAGTAGCGGGTGAAGAATTCGTCGATCAGGGCCTTCCCGTCCAGACCCGGGTTGTCCGCCAGCTTCCACGTGACGTAGAACTCCAACTGGTCCAGCAGCGGGCTCTGCCGTCCGTTGGCGAGATACGACGGTTCGTACTTGAGCCCCTTGACTCCGGCCTGGTGGAATATCTTCATCTGCTCCACAATGTCCGGCGCGAAGAAGGCGGGGAACATGCGGTACTTCTGTTGCGTGGCGGGGAGCGACGGGAAACAGTAGTAGAGCCAGAGGTAGAGATCCGGCTTTTCCGGGCGGCCCCGCCAACTGTCCAGAATGTGGATATCGTTCCGGCGGCTAACCGGTGCATGGCCCCAGGCCCGGCTGTTCAGGCAGAGGCTGACATTGATGTTGGGCTCCAGCGTGACGTTGGCCGGCGGGTGGCAGTATTCCCAGTAGCCCAGGGTCGAGATGAACTTGTCCGGATGTGTTTTGCTCACTTCGCGGGCGATGGCGCTGGCGAACTGGAACACATAGTCGCTGGCGGCATTGTTGGAGAACTGCCCCTTGCCGAGCGTGGGTTCGTCGAGCATCCAGCGTTGGCACTGGTCGCAGCGGCACCACATTTTCCGGTCCATTGGCACCACCGCGAAGTGGTCGCCCATGCCCAGCGAGCCGTGCTTGAGACCCTTGCCGTCGAAGAAGTCCCGGGCGTCCTGCGCAACCTGGGCGATGACCTCGGGATTGCTGTAGCAGAGCTGGGTGCCGGACTCGACGCGCGGCGTCACCTTCGCGTTGACGAACCGGTCCGTGATCAGCACCAGCGGCAGCCGGTCGAACACGGTGAACGAACGGTACAGGTCGGCCTCGATGTCCACGTAGTCGTCCCAGGTGACCGACCAGGTGCCCTTGCCGTGGCGATGCACGCCGGAGAGCTTGCGGTGGGCGACCACGGTGGCGGAGACCGGCCCCGCAACCATCCGGGCGTCTTGCCAATGATGGTCGTGTTGCTGGAACCAGGTGGTCAGCAGCGGGGTGTAGGGGTCCACGAGCTGGCGGCCGTCCACGCGCAAGCCGACGATGCTGCCCTCGCGCAAGCCCGTATAGGTCGCCTGGCCCGCCTTGACCCGCGCCTCGTCCGCCGCGTCGGCGCAGCGGATGTCCACTTCGATCCGGCTGTTGCGCAGTCGGTAGTCGTAACGTTTAAACGCAGCGCCCGGCACCTCTTCGGCCGTCAGCGCGCCCGGGGGCGCGCCATCCCGCGACGCGGCCTGGTCGCTGTAGTACAGGCTGTAGCGGGCGGCGGCGTCTGGCGCCGACGTGTCGAGGAACACGATCCTGTGGCGCGCGGCCAGCCGGCCGTCGTCCGCCGCTCCGGCAAAGAGGCGTTCCGGTTCGGTCTCGGCCGCCTGGACGGCCAGCTCCCCGCCGTCGCGGAAGAGGCGCAGCGAATCCGTCGCGATCCTTTCCAGCCCCGTTTTCTCCAGGATTGCCGCGGCGGGGAGGGTCACGGGCCGGACGTCCCCGTCCCTGCCCGCCCCCGGCTGCACGCCGAACACAAACCGCTCGACCGTGTCGTCCGCCTGCCAGGGCGCGGTGCCGGCCGGCTCGCGCTTCTCGACCTTCGCTCCGTCCAAGCGGACGGCCGGGGGCTGCGCCAGGCTGGCGTGAATGCCGCGGATGTCTTCGGCCTTCTCCCCCGCCAGCGCCCACACCGTGAACGTGTTCTCCAGCGTGTTCAGTTTCTGGACATCGGCCTTGTACGCTTCCACGAGCAAATCCGCCGGCATGTTGGCCCAACCGGACTCGCCTTCCTTGCTCCACGACCGGCGCAGACTCCAGGTCGCCTTGCCCGCGGACGACGGATCGAAGCACACCGCCAGTCCCAGCCCGGTCTCCCGGTCGCGGATGGCAAACCACCCTTGACTTCGCTGGGCGTCGGTCAGCGCGCTGCCGCCCGACTTGCGAAGCGCCTCGTCGGCATCGCGGAAGGTCAGGACGGCCGTCTTGTCGCCGTCCGGAAGAACCGCCGACCGGCTCGCTTCCCACTGCCCATCGAAGGGTGGGCGGAAGGAGAAGTTGTAGGTCATGATGAAATCGTAGCCCTGCGCGAAGAAGTCCGGACGCTTCGCCTCGAAGTGGGGACTCTTCTCGTCCCAGAAGCGGCCGTGCCAGCCGTAGAAGGAGTGGTTGGCCTGGTAGGGCTCGCCGCCGATGCGGTGGCGCAGGTAGAAGAGCCGGTGCTCGCGGGCCGACAACGCGGGAATCGGCGCTTTGCCCGCGATCGTGTCCCCCTTGAGATCCAAGGGAAAGCGGTATCCCATGTGCACGTAGCGGTACTGCATCGCCGGCGCGCGGCGGACGTCGCGTCCCTTGACCCGCAGTGTCCGTCGCGCCTCGAAGGCCGTCCCCAACTCCGTGGGCAGATACCAGCGCACACCGCAGAAGCGTTCGAGAAAGTCGTAGGCCGCGTACAGCGTGCCCTGCTCGTCGAAGAAATCCGGCATCCCCGCGGTTGTGCCGATGGCGGCGCTGTTGCACAGGTAGTCGAGTTCGCCATAATCCGGCTTGTCCCTGCCCATCAGCACCACCGTGTCCGGCCGGAAGGCCATCAGGTACTCCTGGCTCTTCAGGTCGTCGTTCTTGAGCTCCAGCGCGCGCGTCGCCCCGCTTTCTCCCACGAGGATGCGGGTTGTCCTTTCCCCCCCTGAACCCTGAACCCTGGAACCTGGAACCTCGATGGGCGTCTCCGCCCCCGTGATCAGCTTGATGTGGTGTTGCAGCTCGGCGGCCGCCATCTGGGCCGCGCGCGTCGGCCGCTCCGCCAGCACGATGGTCGCGCGCGGCTGCCCGTTTTCGACCAACGTGACGCCCGCCGCCATGGTGTGAAACTTCATCGCGGCCGTCGCCATCGCCATGATCGCGGCGATAGAACACCTATGCCTTGTCATATTCACGCCTTTACGACGGTCTCACGTTTTCAATCTGCTACCTGAGCATAATAACGGTGCCGACGGGAGGCAGGTTGATCTTCAACGCCTTGCGGCCTCCCTCGTCCACGATCATGGCGATCCACCGCGTTGGAAGCGTATCGGGCAATGTCGCGAGCGTATCGGCCAGCGCTACCGTGATGTAATCCGTCGCGCGCGGCTTGTACCCGTTGACCAGGTTCACCTCCAGCGCCGACCCGGCGCCGAAGGTCAACGCCCCATGCACATCCAGGTAGTTGCAGTCGTTCGTGGTCGGCCCGCCGATCTCGACGGACAGCGTCGCTTTGTTGGAGAACACCAGGTTGCTGGTGACGTTGAACGGCTGCCGCCCCCATAGATCCAGCGTCGCCGGGTCGGCCCCGTCGCCGATTACGGTGGTGAGATTGTTGGAGATTGTGCCGCTCCGCACGCTCAGCGTCCCGCTGCTGAACGCGATGACGCTGTAGGCTTTGTTCGTCGCGACCAGCCGGTCCACCCGGCAGGTGCTGCCGCCCGCCACCGTCAGTAAGCCGCTTCCCCCCTGTCCGACGCTCAGCGTGGCGCTGCTGGCGGCATTGGTGATGGAGAGCAGACTGCCCGTGAGAACGTCAAGACAACCCTTGTTGACCAAGGCCGTCCCGCCCAAAATCACATTCCCCGCGAACCAACCCACGGCGCTGTCGCTCATGGTCACGCGCCCCTGAGGAAGTGTTCCGTTAATGACTGTGGCTCCGCTGGCTACGGTTACGTCGCCGCCCACGTTCAAGCGCGAGCCTGAGACCGTCAGCGCGCATGTGTAGTAAGCGCGACAGCCGTATCCCAGGTTGACGCCACCGGAAATGGTCGCCACGCTCTTGTTGGTCAGCACCATGGAGCCCGCGGCTGGGCCCTGACTAGGTTCGCACCCCAGCCACACACCCGCCAGAGTCACGCTGCAGTGGTCAAAGTGCAGATAGAGAGAGGGCCAACGTGCAAAGTACAAATCCCAACTGGCGCTAGTGGAAACACTGTTGGCGACGATCGTGGAGTCCTTGGCAATCAGGCGGCCCATGCCACGTCCCCAACCCGGTTTCGCAAAATTCAACGTGCCCCCCGAGAGACTGGACCGCTCAAGATACAGAGTGCCGGTATTGACCGGGGTGTAAGAATCGCCGCCCGTTTGGGCGTTTCCACCCAGAACGAAATTAACGGTCTTGCCGGAGGCGACTATGCCCGTGGAATCCGTCATGTAGAATGTGCCGTCTATCGATGTCGCTCCCACGTAAGTGTTTGCCGTGTCGAACTGCAACAGGCTGTTGGAGGCCCACAGTTCGCCATGGCCGGCATAGCCCACATAGTGCGTGCCGTTGATGTTGTTCGTGGTCGAAATAAGCCGCAACTCGGCCACGCTATTTGCGTTGGACGCGACGTACAATTTCGCGACCGTCAGTTCGCATCTCGTCCACGTGTCCGTCTGATCGGACAACGAATACAGACTGTAATTGGTCGTGATGCGCGTGTATTCCGCGGCCCGCGCCCCGGCCCCCGCCAGCAGCGCCAGCGCGAGCATGCCCGCACCCAGTTTGCTCAAGGTTCCACTGTTCATTCGTCTCACCCCTTTCTCGCCTTGCGGCATGTCTATCCCAAACAGAGGTACAGGTATTCTCACTTCAGTGTGATCTCTCCCATCCGCCGCGGGCCGTGGTACCCGCCCAGCGTTGGATTCCAGGCCACGGCATCATTGCATTTCATGGAGCGAATGACGTTCATGTAGAACGTGTCCCCGCTCCGCACGCCGCCGGGAATCAGCCGGTCCAACGGGAATGTCAGGTAGAGAACCCAGCGGTCCGGTTGCGCGCGGTCCGAGACGACCCGCACTCCGCCGTCCCATTTCATCATCCCTGGCCACTGATAGGCAT
>JAQULY010000372.1 GCA_028718445.1 Kiritimatiellia bacterium | reverse complement strand
CGTCGTCGAAGGATACCGCGCCTTTCATCCAACCCTTTGAGAAACAAAGCTGCAGCCTGGCCGCTTGCGGAGGCACCGTGAAGATCGCGGCCAACGGCGCGTAGCACGCGCCGCGGTCCGGCAGTTGCGCGCCGGCGAGGAAGAGCACACGCCCATGGGCCGTGGTCGTCGCCGGCGTCAGCGGGAGGATACGCCCAGTGCCGCTTTCCATCAAGGCCCCGCTCGCATTCAGCGTGTTTAACCAGACCACCGGGTCCAGCCCCTTGGCCTGGACCCGGAACAGATACTCCTCGCCGGGCGTGACCGGCACGGTCCAGGTCTCAACCGTCAACTGCCGTTCCTGCTCCACCGTACTCTCCAGACAGAGGCGGCCGGTTTCCAGGTAAGCGCGACCCGTCGGCTTGTTCTCGCGGTCCGCAGGAATGGTGATCTTCCAGGCGGATGGCAACGCGGCATAATCGAGCGCGCCATGAGCGAGCACGTTGGTCGGCGTGGACGGCATGGCGCCCGGCGGCCGAGCCCCATTCGCCGCGTCCACCAGTCTGATCCGACCGAACCCGGCGGCATCCAGTCCCGAAACACGGTTGAACCACGACATCATGCGCAAACCTTCGTCGCAGTCGTTGAAGCCGAAGACCGCGCTGATGGTCGCGCCCGAAGCCGGCACGAAATCGGGTGACAGATCCAGCCAGGGGATGGCGGCCTCGATGTGTGTGTCCAGACCGTCGCGCCGGACGGCGATCACGGCGTCGTTCAGTTCCTTGGCGGCGGGAGCGTAGCGGTAGACACGCGCCCGGCCGTCGCGCGTCTGACCCAGGGCAATCTGGGTGACCTTGGCGGCCTTGTTCAGACTGCCGGTGAGATCGAAGGCCATCTCGATGGCGTCCGACGCCCATAGTTCCTGGAGCGTGGGGGCCGGATTGAAATTGCGATCGCGAATTTTCGCCGCCAGGTAGAGGTTGGTCGTATCCCAGCGCATCCAGAGACGACCGGAAAACTCCTCCGGCCCAAGCCAGCGGTTCTGGTTCTGGTACTTGTAGAGCTGCTCCTCGCGGTTGCCCACGAACGGGCATGCGTCCGACCAATCCGTCAACGCGCCGTCTATCGCAGGCGCCGACGCGACGCTAACGGCGAAATGGAAGTTGAGCCCGTCCACGCTCTCATAGGTCCGTCCTCCCGCGGCCGTGAGGCGCGCGCGCAGCGCCAGCGGCTTGTCCAGCTCCAGGTCTATCGGCGCCACCCGGAAGCGGAAAGACTTCGAGGCACCCGACGGAATGGCCTGGACCTGCTGCACCGGGGTAAGGACTGCGATGGCCGACTCCGAGCGCAATTCAAGCGCGCCGGCGATGGCTTCCTGGCGTTCGTTGACGACGGTGACGGTCACCTCGGGCGCCAGCGGACATGTGGAAGTGTTCGCCAGCGCGAGTTTCACCGAGGGAGCCGGACGCAGCCGTCTGGCGCCCAGGATGTACTGCGGCATGGGCGTGAGCGTGAGCGGCGCGACGCCGCGTTTCGTGCGCAGTTTCTGGCGATTGCCCCAGACGTCGCTGACGGTAACGGAGCGAGCGCCGACGTCCAGTTCCACCATGGCCCCCGCAGCGGTGGACCATATCACGCCTACCAGACCTGACCGCGCCGACCGCCGGCGCACATAGAGCACACCGCCCGGCAATTCGTGTTTGGCGACAAACCTCCCCGCGCCAAGGCAATCGGTCATGTTGGCGTAGGCCACGTACTGCGGACGTGGACGCTTGAGGTAGCTGAAGCTGCCCGGTTCGTCCGCGAGAATCCATCCCCACTGCGGCAGGAAGAAGAGCTGCGGAAAGGCGTACAGTGCCTCCGCGTAATAGCGCACCATGCGCTGTACCGCCTCCGCCTCCTCGCGCACCCGCATCGGACCGGTCGCCGGCGCGTTCTGGTAGGCAACGAAATTCTGGCCGCAAAGCAGCAGGTTCTCCAAGCCCACTTTCTTGAGCTCGACGATCTGCGGAGGCCAGATGCCGAAGACGCTGCCAAACATGTTGATGCCGAAGAAGTCCAGACGCCGCCGGTGTTCCATCTTCTCGAAGAACAGCCTCAGCACGTTCCCGGTGGCGTCCGCGGCCGACTCGGGACCGAAGAGGCAGTCCGGGTCGGCCTGTTTCGCGCCGTCATAGCAGGCAAGGTACTCGTTCCAGAATTGACGTCCTGTGCCGCGACGGCCCCAGCCCATCACCTTGCTGCCGTCCGGATGCTTCGAGATATCAAGGTCGGTGACGTGCCCGTTGATGTATTCATCCGCGTAGATCCACGCATCCACCTGGTCCTTCATCGTCTCGACGATCCGCCGCATCGCTTCAGTCAGAGCCGGATAGCGCTCCGGCGGGACCGGCTCGTCGGCCGGCACCACGGGACAGAGGTAGTGCATGCCATACTGCTTCACCGCCTTGCTGACCGCCCGCACCTGGGCAGCCTGATTGCTCACCGCGCGCGCAAGCTGCTCAGGCGTCATGGCATCCAAACCCGCCAGTGAGAAGGCGTGGCAGAAACCTTGCTTGCCGACGCCGGCCATCCGGTTGAACTCTCCCAGCAGACGCGTGCTCTCGAGGTCCCCGGCAAGGACGCTGGGACCCAGCATGTAACACCACGTACCGAAGGGATAGTCCATGCGGCCCTTCTCGTCATAGGTCGCGCCATTTGGTCTGATCACAGCGAAGCGCGACTCGCCGCTGTCGGTCTCGCGGCCTGAATCGCTGACCATGTAGCGCAACGTGTAGGGACCGTATGGGAGTCCGGCGGGACAGGTCAACTTCACGCTGGTATCCTCGAAGGGCTTCAGTTCCACCTTCACCGCATTCGTGGCCACGCGCCTTCCTAGCCAATCCTCAATGCCATAGCGAATTTCCAGCGACCGGAGGTCACCCAGCAGATTCTCCACGCGCAACCACAGTCTCCGGGCCTCGCCCGGTTGCGCCACAATAACGCCGCATGGACGCTCGGCCTCGGTTTCGACGGTCAGGCTGTTGGGACGGTGCGCGGGGCTGGTCGGCACGAAGGGCATGCTACCGGCCCTAATTGTCGTGCGGTAGGCGATCCCGGGACTGGTCTTGCGCGGCGTGGCCTCCTCGAGCATGCTGGGCAACCGGTCAACGGGCACGCGATAGAGCGCGATGTTGTCCACCAGTACGAAGCCGCGCTCTTCAGGGATCTTGACCGGAATTTCGGGGCGCGGTCCGCCGATGTAGTAGGTGGCATGCGTCATGGCCACCACGACGCGCACGCTCCTGGCATTGGCCGGCGCCGGCACCGGGTGCGTGATGGCCATGCGCCAGCCGGGCAACGCCACCGGATCGTAACCGGTCAGCAAGTCCTCGCCATTGTAACGATATGGCAATGTCCGGCCTGCGGCGTCCAGGAACTGAATGCGCACCGCATGAAACGGCCAGGGCGATTCCGCGCTGGTGCGGCGCAGGAACCAAAGCATGGCGGAGGCTTGGTAGTAGGCGCCCGTCACCACGGGAACCGGGACGGACGCAAATCGGGCCGAGACCTCCTCGCGCGCCCCGACGCGGGCCGGGGTAGGCACCCCGCCCGGCACGTAGAGGCCGCTTTTGTTGTCCCAGCTGTTGATATATGGCCCACGATCATATATTTGCAGACACCGCTTTCCTGAGTAGGCCCCACCCTGTCGCCAGAGCGGCGCCCCCTGCGAGTTGTCGCCCAGCAGTGTCCAGCCGTCCGGCAGGCCCTCGCCCTCCTCCAGCGCCGCGTTGGTCACCAGGTTGGAACCGAAGCGAAATCCCTCAGGTTGCACCGACAGCGGCCCGGCATCGGTTGGACCGGAATCAGGCACTGCCACGCCCTTAGGGTCCGTCTGTCCCGGCGCCAACCTCACGTTGGACAGGCTCACACGCGCCGCGGGACCGCCACCCACGCGCGTCAGCGCAAAGCTGACGCGGGCGCAGGTGGACAACTCCGGCGCCATGACGTTATCGGCCACCTCCACCTGCCCGTTCCTGTCGAAAGTCCACAGCCGCTTGGTTGGCGGGAATCCCAGCGCCAGCAGCCGTTCGTCCACGTCCTGACCGGCGGCGTTGTACCACGTGATCGTCGCGGTCAGTTCCGTGATGTCGGCCGGAGACAGACCGTTGACGTCAATGCGACGCAACAGGTTCGCCGCGTGGTATCCGAAACTGAGCGCCAGACTCTCGCCCGGTTTCAGGGCCACGCTCGAGCCAGTCGCCACGCAGGCGCCTTCGGTGGCGAGTTCCAGAATGACCGTGTCATTGGTCACGGATGATACGCTGCCGTCTGCCGTGCGCACACTCCAGGCGGTCATCTGCGCGAGCGCCGGTGCTACGCACATCAGTAACACGCCAATTATTCGTCCCGAATCCTGCAACTTGCGCCTCATGCTCTCGCCCATCAGGCTCCACACCAGCCCGTCACACCCGACAAACAGTTCATTCGCCCGCCCTTGCATCCACTATACCCGCAGTCTCGGCTATCCACTCGCCCAAGGCCTGGCGTCGCGCTTCGAAGGCTCGCCAGTCCTGCTCCCAGGCAAAGATATCGTCTCCGGGAATCAGCGCCTCAAGATTGAGCATTGCCTGTGACTGATCGAGCAGTTGTTTGCGCTTGCTCTCGTCAATCTTCCCGGTGAAACGGGACAGCTGCTCGCGCAGGCGTTCCACCAGGCGAAGATACTCGTAATCCTCGACGCCGTCGCGCCAGTTCTCCAGGCGCACCGACGGGAGCCAGTTCCACTGGCCCGGAGAACTTTCGTGAAGATAGATGAACTGATTCACCTCGGGACTAACATTGGCGCTACGATCGCTCTCGTAGGGCCAGGGATTCCATGTGCCGCAGTCGTTGGGTTGAAGGGACCGGTAGCCGTTCCACCCCAGGTTGCTGACGAACATGAAACAGCCGTCCAGTCGCCATTTCCAGCACATCCAGCCCAGCACGCGGCGGTCAACCGGCGCCTCCCAGACGTAGACATCAGGCGAGTTGCGGTTCTGGTTCCAGACGATTCCGCCACAAATGTAGGTGAAGAGCGTCTCGCCCCTGGCCTTACGCTCCCGCATGAACCCGATGGAGGCAGGCAGGTCGCGTAGCGCCGGCGCCCATACGGTGTTGAGTCCGATGTTGTAGACACTTGCTCCGATTCCGAACGACATCAGCGGAAGATCGGGCACGAGTGCCTTGCGTTTACGGTACTGGTTCAGATAGAAGTCGTCCACGGCAGGTTCGTCCAACGCCTCAAAGTGAGCGAATGGGTACCAGCCCTTCTCCTTCCAGTGCGCGGCGATAGCCTTGAGCAAAGCCGAGTAGATTGGGCGCATGGGCTCTTCGAAGGGCGCCTCCGCCCAGCGCTTGCTGATGTGCAGCCAGTTGTTGCCGATGCGCGGATCCCCCGGCGGGAAGAGGCGCAACTCCTCCGTCCGGCCATCCGGCAGCGTGATGCGCGGCAACTTGCCCTGCCCTGACAGCCAGCCGCGCAACTCATCGTGCCAGCCCTGAGCCATGTTGAACGAGCGGCTGCCGTAGCGGAAGGCGATCTCGAAATAGCGGTCGAGTTCGCTGAAGTCGAAACGATAGCCGCCATCGGCGTGCTTGAAGATGCTGATTTCTCCCGCGGCTCCATCCAGCCCCTGTTTGTAGCGGGAGTAGTCCTTGAAGAACGCCTCATAGTTGCCCAGGTCGGTCAGGTTCAGTGGGCCGAGTTGAGGATTGAAGCGTGACCAGGCACGCAGGCTGGGCGTATCCGGCAGCGCGAAGCCCCAGACCCTGACCCGCAGAGGAATTTCCGTGTCCGGCCGCCCCGCTGGAGCAACTCTGATAACGCCGCTGTAGTCTCCCGGCGGCGTTCCGGCGGGGACGTCCAACGTCACCC
>JAQULY010000371.1 GCA_028718445.1 Kiritimatiellia bacterium | reverse complement strand
CGTTCCCGATAGCAGGCATAAGCTCGCTTGACGATCGCCAACCCGGCCAGTCTGAGGTCATCCGGGCTTGCGTCGCTCCCGGCATCCCGCGCCACCGCCGTCAGGTAGTCGTCAATGCGTCCGATCGTGATGACCGCATAGCAGCGGCCCGGCGGCAGGCCCGCCCGTCGTGCGCGTTCCGATCCCTTGCGGTGACGTTCGGCAATGGCCAATACCTGTGGCACGGTAAAGCTGACCGTGGCGGCTACGGTGATGCCCCGGGCGACGCAGTCCTCCAATACGTCCAGCCCGGCGGCGGTGGCGGGCAACTTCACGGCGATATTGGGCGCCCAACCGTGGAAGCGGACTGCCATCTGCGCCATGGCTTCGCGATGATCCGCCTGATGGGGATCAACCTGCGCGCACACAAAGCCCGACTGCCCCCGTGAACGCTCATATTCCCCCAGGAAAGCGGAGGCCGCGGCCGTGACGACGCCCTGCATGCGGTTTTCCGCGATGCTCTCCGCCTTGCCGTTTGCCTTAAGGAGCGGCATCCAGTAGTCGGGCCTGGCCTTCAACGTGGTGTTGACCAGCACGGGATTGGTCGTGGCGCCGCAGGCGCGGTGGTCAATGCCGAACCGGATCTCATCGGGATCGGCGGAGTCGTGCCACCAGCGGGTGGGGGTTTCAGACGTCAGCCAGTGGAAATAACTATCGGCGCTCATCTCGGTTTCTCCTCTATTGGGTTACTTGGCGAAACTCGCAGGTTTCGCCGTCAGGACCGTAGAAGTAGACATTCCACACGCGCGGTCGGTACTCCACAGGCGGTCCGTAGAAGGTGACCCCCTTGCCGCGCAGCCGCTCGTATTCCGCATGGATGTCCGTCGTCGCGAACCCCAGATGGGTCAGTCCCAGGTCCGCCTGACAACGGTCTGTCGCCGGGCGACCGCGAGGAGAGGCGTACGCGAACAATTCGAGCGTCAGGTTGCCATGTCGCAGTTTGACGATGCGGGCGCTGCAGTGGGGCAGCCCCACGACCTCACCGAGCCGGCCCGAGGCTGGGCACTCGATGACGTCCGTCTGCTCGAACCCCAGCAGGTCCACATAAAAGGCCACGGACCGCTCCAGGTCCGCGACGCTCATGGCCACGTGTTCAAAATGAACCGTCATCGGCATGGCGTTCTCCCTGCTTTCGTTCTCAATCCATCACCATCCCGCCATTCACGTCCAGGATCTCGCCCGTGAGGTAGCGCGCGCGATCCGAGACCAGGAAGACGACGGCTTCCGCGACGTCTTGCGGTTGGGCGAACTCGCCCCAGGGGATCGCGGCGGCCGAGGCCGCCCGCACGGCGGGGCTCCAGGACGCCGTCAGATCCGTCTCGGTCGGTCCCGGCGCCACGGCGTTGACGTTGACGTGGTACGGGGCGGCCTCACGCGCCAGGGACTTCGTGAAACAGATCACGCCGGCCTTGGACGCCGCGTAGTGCGCCTGCGCCGTGGCGCCGCCAGTCTTGCCGGCCGTGGAGGCCAGGTTGACGATGCGCCCCGCGCGCCGCTCGCGCATCTGCTTGAAGGCCTCGCGCCCGACCAGGAACGTGCCGCGCAGATTGACCGCCATCACCCGGTCCCACTCGGCGGCTGAGATCTCAGGAATCGTAGCGGTTCTGAATATCCCGGCGCTGGATACCACAATGTCCACGGCGGCGAAGCGGTCGAGGATGGTCGCGAAGAGGGCGAGGACTGAAGCTTCGTCGGAGACATCCACCCGTGCCCCCAGGATGCCTGGGGCATGCGGCAGGCTTTGCATGTCCGCCGATGCGGCGATGGAGACATCCGCGGCGATGACCGTGGCGCCGCGTGCGGCCAAGGCATTCGCGATGGCCAACCCGATGCCCTTGGCACCGCCCGTGACCAAGGCCACTTTATGCTGGAATTCCATGTCCGGCATGTCCGGCGAAGCATTGTTCATCGGAAAGGTCTCCTCGTTTTCCGTAATCGTCGTCCGTAATCGTCGACCGGATTATCTCTTCATATTTTCCACAACACTCTTGACGGTTCCCTCTTCACCGTGTCCCGGCCGCCCCGTCCCAGGTGTCGGTCTTTTCGCGGCGACATTCCTCCTCGTCGAACCAGCGGGTCGTGACGCATTTGCTCTCGGTGTAGAACCGCAAGCCGTCCTTGCCGAGGGCGTGCAGGTCGCCGAAGAACGACTGCTTGTGTCCCGCGAATGGAAAGATGCCGATCGGCACGGGGATGCCTACGTTCACGCCGACCATGCCCGCGTGCGTGCGCCGCGCGAATTCCCTGGCGTGCCAGCCGTTGCGGGTGAAGATGGCCGAACCGTTCGCATACGGGTTGGCGTTCATCAGGGCGAGCCCTTCCTCAAAGTCCGCGACGCGCTTCACGCAGGTGACTGGGCCGAAGATCTCAGCGCATCCGATCGCCATCTCGGGCGTGACGCGATCGAACAGGGTGGGGCCCAGGTAGAACCCGTCCTCGTGGCCGGGAACGCGGCAGCCGCGCCCATCCAGCGCGAGTTCGGCCCCTTCGCTCACGCCTTTGGCGATCCAGGCTGCAACGGCATCGCGATGCTCACGGGAAACCAAGGGGCCGAGTTCGGAGGCGGGATCGGTTCCGGGACCGATCTTCAAGCCTTGCGCCAGTTCTTTCAGGGTGCGGACCAGGTCGTCGGCGATACCGTGTTGCGCCACCACGACCGGCAGCGCCATGCAGCGCTCTCCTGCGCACCCGTAGGTGGCGTTCAGGATGCTCAGCGCGGTTCGTCGAACGGGCGCGTCGTTCAGGACCAGACAGTGGTTCTTGGCTTCGCCAAGCACTTGCACGCGCTTACCGTTCGCCGAGGCGGTGGAGAAGATTTTACGGCCGGCGGAGGTCGAGCCCACAAAGGTCACGCCGCGGATACCGGGGTGCAGGAGCAGCAATTCGCCCTCTTCGCGCCCGCAGGTGATGACATTGACCACGCCCGGCGGCAGGCCGGCCTCGCTCAGCAGTTCCGCCATGCGCAGCGCCGTCATGGGCGTCAGGCTGGATGCTTTCAGCACGAGCGTGTTGCCCGTCGCGACGCACATGGGCATCATCCAGCCCATGGGGATCATGGCCGGGAAGTTCCAGGGCGCGAGCGCGGCGAAGACGCCCAGCGGTTCCCTGTAGAGAGTGGTGTCGTGTCCGGTCGAGGCGTTCAGCAGTGCCTCACCCGCCATCAGGCTGGGCGCGCCGCACGCGAACTCCACGGCCTCCAGCACCTTCAAGACTTCGCCTTCCGCCTCGCCCAGGCACTTGCCGTGTTCCAGACTCACCGATCGGGAGAGTTCCTCGCGGTGCGCCAGCACGAGTTCGCGGAAGCGGTATAGCGGTTGGACCCTCTTCAACACCGGCGTGTCGCGCCAGGCGGGAAATGCCGCCGCCGCGGCTTGGATGGCCGCGCCGACCTCTTCCCGGGTGCAGCGGGGAGCATGGGCGAGGGCGGTTCCGTCGCTCGGATTCATGATGGTGAAGCAGCGCTGGCCGCCGGATCGTTCCCGGCGTCCGTTGATCCAGAATCCCAGTTCCTGTGGCTTCTGCATTGAGGCTCCTTGATTAGAAACGTTTGTAGTTGAAATTGACGGCCACCAAGACGGCGTCTCTTTTGCCGGCGTTGCGGAAGGCGTGCTTGACGCGGGCATTGAAATAGAGCCCGTCTCCGGTCTCAAGCCGGCGGGTCTTTCCTTCGTACAGAAAATCCACGGCCCCTTCCGCGACGTACAGGAACTCCTCGCTGTCATGCTTGAACGAGTCCGTTTCGCCGTGACGGATCCGCATCAGGAAGGGCGCCATGAACTTGTTGCGGAAGTGATTGACGAGTGGACGGTAGGTGTAGACTCGTTTGGGCTCCGCGGCGGAAGCATCCCGGGCGCGCAGCCAATCCAGATTGGACGATTCCTCCCCGGTCTCCGGGGCAACGCCCCCGAAGAACTCATCCATGTCCGTTCCGAGCGCTCTGGCGATGGCCTGAATGGTGGCGACGGGGGGAGGCTGGGCGGCGCTCTCGATCTTTGACAGATATCCTTTGGTCAGATCGGTCAGGGTCGCCAGTTGCTGAAGAGTCAGCCCCTTTTTCAGGCGTAGCGCCTTGATTTTCGCGTTGACGGTTGGCATTGCCATGGTTTCCTATCAGGCGATGACAGACTACTAGAAGTTGCCTGATAGGAAACATAGCGTCCGTGCGCATTTCTGTCAACAGCGATCCGAAGGGCCAGGACCAGCGAAAGCGTCAAGCCAAGAAGAGAACTACCCGCGAATCACTTCTTGATGAATGACCCTGGATGCTTCACGGCACGAATCCAGCTCCGGGTCCATTCAACTGCCTCGAAGGGCTGGTCGCAGACGCAACTGGCCAGGAATACCATTCCCTCGATTCTCCCCTCCTGGAGCCAGCGTAGCCCCAGCCGACACTGTTCTTCCATGGCGGCTTGCGGCATGGGCTTATTGCCGCCGTAGTCGTACAGGTAGCAACCCAGCACGATCCGCTTGCCGGGAGCCATCGCCTCCAGGCGTGTCAGGTTCGACTCGAGCCGCGGAAGGTTACCGGCCCACCAGGTCCAGGCGGTGATCACGTCGCACTCGGCCAGATAGGGAGCGATGGGTTTCTCCAGACTGCGGTCCAAGTACACCACGGTCCATAGGTCTAACGGTTTGGCCTGCGAGTGGAGGCGCTTACGGATGTCACGGAGTTGCTCCACCGTGTAGGAGAATGTGTCCGACGCCTCCACCTGGAAGAAGTCGTCCATGATTACGCCCGTCATGTTGGGGAAGCGGGCAGCCAGATCCAGCGCGGCATCGAAGTCCCCATCCGCCGGGTGACCTCCTCCGCCGACGATCGACCAGACGAACTGACGGAGAGACGCGAAGGGACGCGCGTAAGACTCATAGGGAGGAGCCGGTTTGCCTTCATAGCGAACCATGATCAGATTTGTGAGCCCCATGGACTTCGCCGCCTCAATGGGCGTGATCGTAGACTTTCGCGGCTTGATATAGCTGTCATGGCTGCCGACCTCATGTCCCCAAATCCACAACCGATCGCCGAGGGTCTCTTGAGTTTGAACGTCTTTCATGATGGTGTTGTGACGTTGCGGTTGTACCGAAAATGGTATGGGCATCCGCCGTCGGAGGCCAAGGCGCACGGCGGCGAATCCCTGGCGCCACCGCCGACCCTGCGCGGCGTCAGCCGGCAGTTTCGCCGGCTCCTGGCGCCGGGAGTGGACGCGCGCATGTTCTTGCCGTGGTACTCTAAGGCGGGCTGTCGCCCGCAACCCAATCGAACCGCAGATTGACGAATACTGAACTGCAGAATGTAGAAGTCAAACCCTTCATGATTCGGACCTCATTATTCGTCAATCTGCGGTTAGTTACGCTGCCATTACTTGAACAGCCTGTCTCTTTTGTCGATCTTCCTTGGCCTTAAGGCACTAACGAAGGTGGTGATTGCGAAGCATTGCCTGCGCGCAATCACCTTAACGGCGCCGCCGGCGGCGGTAGCGTGCGCGCGATCTCCTCCACGCGGTAGCCGAAACCTGGACCGCGCAGCGAACTCAGATCGAGACATCCCTGCCTGCGCCGGTATAGGCCGGGGTGGATCCGCTCCTCGGGCTTGGAGGCGTCGGGGTAGAATTGCATGGCGTTGGTCTCGACGCCCATGATGGTGCCGGCGTGCGCGGCCAACTGGACATGCGGTATCTGCGCCAGCATCGGATTGGTAAGATCCTGCACCATCAAGGTCATGCCGTGGGCCTTGGCCCAGCAGAGCGTCAGCAGGGCGCCGGTCTGTGTCTTGCAGGTTTTGAGCGCCACACCGGTCCAGCCCAGCGAGCGTCCCAGGCGCACCAACTGCCAGTCGTGGGCGCTCTCGTCCATGAAGAGCGGCTTGCGCGC
>JAQULY010000370.1 GCA_028718445.1 Kiritimatiellia bacterium | reverse complement strand
GCCACCACCTGGTGGCCGAGATCAAGCAACCGCCGCACCAATGCCTTGCCGGTGAAGCCGGTACCGCCCGTAACTAGTATTTTCATGCCTTCAACGCCGCCGCAATTCCGAACAAAACCCGCTGCTACCACGCGCTCGAATAAGTCAACATCCCCTGCAAGGCGCGCACATCCACGTCATCCGTATCGCCGCCGAAGGTCATCTCGCCGAGCATGCCGCGAACGCCCACGCCGAGCCAGCCATTCTCGATGTTGAACTCGATGCCGGCCCGGCCATACGCGCCATAGCCGAAGATCCCTTCCGACCGCTCCTCTTCGAAAGTGTACCAGGCAGGATTGCCTTCGATCGCGTCGCGATGCAGACGTCCCAACAGCAGCATCGGGCCGGCGCCCGCGTAGACGCGCGTGGTGTCGCAGCCTGACGAGCGCAGGAACAGGCCGAAGAAGAGATCGGTGATGCGCCAGTCCACGTCCACAGTCACGACTCCCTTGGCATTATCGGCCGGAGCCCTGTCGGAATCGGATGCGCACCCGATCAGCACGCCGGACTCGACGCCGAAGTCGAAGGCGCCCGGCTTGTTCAGCGGCAACTGTCCCGCCAAGCCGACCATCGGCATCTTCGCGATGTCGGCGTGGGCGCGGCTGCCGTCCACCGAAACGGCGTCCATGAAATCGAGCTCATCCTCGTCAAAAACGGTCATGCCGATGAATACCTGACCGGTGGCTGGTCGCCGCTCGGCCCGGGCTGCCGGCGCAAACGCCAGGCACACCACCGCCGCGATCAAGGTGACAGACCACACACTGCTCAACTGTCCTCGCGTGACTTTCATACTATGCCCTTTCATGATAAGGCCGCTCGCACGCACGTGGAACGACGCCTTTCATGAGTATTATAGTGCGCTAAACCCACGCCGGCATGCAAGGTGAAAACACGTGGGGTAATGGGTCAGTGAGAGGTCAGTGGGATAGGGGCGCGAGTGGGGCGCATGTGAGCGTGAGAGACCTGTAACTGCGCCTGACTCCGTAAGGAAGCACTCCGGGCCAGAGACCAGGGTGTCGGCACTGCCCGTCAGCGCCCCGGCGGCGGCTCCTGAACCGGACGAAGAACCCCGATCCGCGCCGCTTCCGTGCTACGCCTCCACGCCGTTCATAGCACAGTCAGCAAATCGCTCCTGCTCACATGCACCTCCCTCGCACCCCTATCGCACTGACCCATCACCGTTGATGGGTCAACTCGCATGGTAGTCGCGTGCCAGTGATGCGGAGAGCGGGATCAGCAGGATCAGCGGCAGTGCGGCCTTCCAGCCCCCTGGCGTCATGGCGCAGCACGCTGCCTGCAGCCACAACAAGGCGCGAATGAAGGCGCCGATGGCCCGGCCCATTTCGGGCGGGGCGGGACGCGGTCCGACGCGCCACGAAATGCGCCAGATTGCGCCGAAAGCGGCCGCGCCGATGGCCAGCGGCCATGGCGAACTGCGCACCGGCTCGATCAGGACCAGCAGACCCGCAAGCATCGCGGCGGCGGATGCGAGCGGCAGCCAACGCCGCGACCCCAGGTGCCGCTGCACCGTCTCGCCCGTTGCCAGCCAGGAGACGGCCACGATATAGAGACCGATTCCGGCGGCGGCCAGCCAGGCCGGCGCGGCCGCGCCGGCCCCGTGGCCGGCGGCGACGATGCCGAGTCCGACGCCCGCGGGGCGGCATGCCCCCATGACCGCCAGTCCGCCCGCACTGCCGCGGGGTGTGAGGAAGTCGTAGCACAGCACCAGGACAAACAAACCGCATGCCGCCAGAAACGCAGGCGCGCCGGCGCCGGCCGCGACTGCCAGACCGGCCACCCCCAGCGCAACTCCCGCGCGACGCGCGGCCTTGAGGCTGACGCGGCCGGAGGGTAGGGAACGGCCGGGCCGTTCCCGCCGGTCAATCTCAATATCCGCAACGTCGTTCAGTACCAGTCCGGCGGCGTATATCAGCAACGACGCGCACATCGCGCCCAGCAACCGCCAGTCCGGTGCGCCGCCGGCCAGAAGGAAACCTGCCAGCGGATCGCCCGGCACGGTAGGCAGGTTGGGGGGACGGACCAAACACAACCAGGCCTGGAGTGATGGGCGTGACATGGTCAGGCTCAGACGCCGCCGCCGGCTACCGCTGAAATTGCCGGGGATCGACCGGTTGCAGCGTGAAGTCCGGTTTCCAGTTCGGTGACTGGCTGTAGAAGGCGTGGGCGTTATCGAAAACCAGCTTGCGAATGGTCTCATCGGTGTGGCCGTCGCGGCGCATGTGGTCGACCACCTTAACGAGACTGAGCGGGTCGGAAATGCCCCAGTCGGCGGAGCCGTTGACGATCATGCGCTCGGCACCATGCGCGCGGATGATGCCGGAAACGCGCTCGGGCGTGAGCTTGGAGATCGGGTAGACGGTCATGCCGCAGTAGCAGCCGGTCGCATGGCAGAGGCCGATGGTCTCCTCGGTATTGTGGTCGAGAATGATGCGACCAACGTCCAGACCCAAGTCGCGAATGATGCCGATGGTGCGTTGCGCGCCGCGCAGTTTGTCCACGTGCGGCAGGTGCACGATCACCGGCAGCCCCAGGCGGGAGGCCAGTTCGAATTGGCGGATGCAGGCGCGCTCTTCATTCGGTGTAATGTTGTTGAAGCCGATTTCGCCAAGCGCGACGCAGCGCTGGTGCCTCAGGTAAGGCTCCATGCCTGCCAGCACCTCGTCCGCCAGGGCGGCATCCTCGGCCTCCTTGGGGTTCAGCGAGACGGCGGCAAAATGGTCAATCCCGAAGCGCCTTGAGCGCACCGTCTCGAAATCGAGTATCAACTGGAAATAGTCGAAGAAAGTACCGCTGTAGCGGCGGTTGGCGCCCAGCCAGAAGGACGGCTCGACGCAGGCGCGGATGCCGGCCGCGTACATGGCCTGGTAGTCGTCGGTGGTGCGCGAATACATGTGAATGTGCGGTTCGATGATCGTCATGGCGTTCCCCAAGATGAACGTTCATGAGTACAAACGTTCCGGACGGCGGCCGGGTTCAGCGACGGCGGCGCCGGATGCGGTGCGACAGCGCCGATGGCCCTCTCACTCCGTCGCAATTCCAAGCGACACATCCTTGGGCAAGGCCACACCGGCCGCCACCTGCATTGCCTTGAAGGTTCCGATCGGAACCGCGCAGGCCGCGCAACAGCCCTTGAGGCACTCCCGGGCGGTCGTCAGAATCACGCCATTGGCACCGTCGCCGATCTCCGCATAGCCGTCCACGGCACCCTTGGCAATCAGCGTCTCGCCGAACTTGCGCGCCTTTTCGCAGCCGCTCGCGATCTCGAAGATCACGTTCTGCGAATCGTCGCTCATGGCGCGAATGCGTGTCTTGAAGCCGCAAATGCCGGCATCAATTTCAACTACTGCGTTCATCTGTGCTGACTTTCCGTGGTACTTGTTGGCTTATTTAGCTGGGGCAAATTCTAGCATGGTTCAGCGCTACACAGGAACCGCAATCAGCGTCGCTACGGAGTGCTCGGTCCCAGCTTTCCGCCATATGGCTCCGGCAGGAATTGCCCGTGCAGAGGAAGAGAATCCGCAACCGCCGTTTACGCGCCACTAAGAAGAAAATCGGGTAGTGGCGGCGGTTAGCGCCTGCCGTTCGGGTTGCTCCTCCCAGGTCGCGGCGGCGCTGTCAAAGCGATCCGACGATTCCGCGCGGCTCATCGCCGGCCGCCTCTGGCAGGCGTGCGCGCGGTCACACTCAGGCTGGTGATCAGATCGTCGAGTTTCGTTCCGCGCGGCATCAACCTGACCATCTTGCGGTAGAGCGGGTCCTTTGCATCCTCCATGGCATCCATATAGCCAGGCTTGGGCGTCAACTCAATCGCGCACAGGCCGGCCGCCTTGGCCATGGCCCGGGTCTCGTCAACCAGCACCGCTCCGGCCACGCAACCGACCAGTGCCTCGATGGAAGCGCTCAGTTTTTTGGGCAGAGTCCTGAGCAGCGCCAGGTCCGACACGGCCACGCGGCCGCCGGGTTTGAGCACGCGGGCGATTTCGCGCCAGACCTGGGGCTTGTCGGGCGAGAGGTTGATCACGCAGTTCGAGATCACCACATCCACGCTGGCGTCCGCCACCGGCAGGTGCTCGATCTCTCCCAGACGGAACTCGACGTTGTTCAGTTTGGTCTGCTTCCTGAAGTCCTCCGCATTCCTGCGCGCCTTGCTCAGCATTTCCGGCGTCATGTCCACGCCGATCGCACGGCCCTTCGGCCCGACCTTCTGGGCCACCAGGAAGACGTCGAAGCCGCCGCCGCTGCCCAGGTCCAGCACAACTTCGCCGGGCTTCAGGGCTGCGATGGCGCCGGGGTTGCCGCACGATAGTCCCATGTTGGCGCCATCCGGCAGGGTCGCAAGCTCCGCATCCGAGTAACCGACCGCCTTCGCCACGCCGGCGGCACTGCCGCCGCCGCAACAGCTTCTGGCGGGTCCGCAGCAGGAGCCGCCGTGTTTGGCAATCTCCGCATAGCCTTTGCGTACTGTCTCGCGTATGTCTTTCTTCATAATCATCCCTCGAAGAAGAGGCAGACCGCGATCGGGATGGATACCACCGGCGCACCCTTCACGAAGACGGAGAGTCCGTCCAGGTACTTCGCGACTCCGGGCGCGATCTTCCCCAGCAGTATTCCCCCAACGATACAGAGCGCCACCCAGATCGTCAGGTAACGCTCAAAGACGTTCGTCAGTTTCCGCTCGCCGGCGGAGCCTTTGACGGCGCGGCAGAGGGTGGTGAAAAGGTCGTCCATAGTGGCATCGGGAAATTGGAAACTTGAAACTGGAAACTGGCAAGTTAGGGAGACTATTTTGGGCGCGTTGCCTTAATGAAAGCGTTGAGTTTTGGGCCGAGGGCGGCGACCAGAGCCTTGTACGGCACGATTTCGGATTCCGAAATTATCTTCCGACGGAATGCTTTACGAAGCCAGCATTTAGTTTCCTCGAACGAGCCGCGCGCGTAGAGGTAGAACTTCGTCCTGTCTGCCGGTGTGTATCGCCCATAACCTTCCGATATGTTAGCCGCGATACTGTCGGCTGCACGAATGATCTTCCCTTTTCACGCCGTTCACGGGACGCGCCGCGGTGCCCGGCGGCAAGTTGCCGGTGACGTTTGGCCTCGGCGCGCAGCACACCCAGCACGCAATCAAATACCCGCAGGATGCAGGGCGTCGCCAGGCTCAGGTAGATGCGCGTGCCTTCCCGACGCTGTCGGATAATGCCCACGTTCCGCAGCGCGGCGATGTGACGCGAGAGGGTGGACTTGTTACCCCGGAACAGGGGCTGCAACTCGCACAGGCACCGCTCCTCACGCCCGAGCGCCTCGACCATCATCAGCCGCACGGGACTGGCCAGTGCTTTCATGATGCGCGCGCGCGCCAGGTAAATCTCGTTCATGCGGCGGATTGTAGCCAATGTTGCACAACCATGCAACAACGCCGTCGGACAAATTGCGTCCCGCGCCGCCGCCGTGTTCCCAGATCACGCTCAACATGGCGCTGGGCATCGATATCGGGATCGCTATCGAATATCAAACAGCCAACATGAAATGTCCACCCCAGCGTTCGAACCGCAGATTGACGAATAATGATTTCACAATCGTGCCGGTCAACCAAATGGACTCGCACCCGAGGTTTTTCGGTCGGGCAGATTACCATTGAGCGCTTCATGTCGCGATGTTACATTCAACCGATGCGCATGCGGTTGCGAGGGCGTGGCCCCAGGCAGGCAACCGCCCCGGCGCAACGATGGCGTGGCGATATGTCCTTTCCCCTTTTTCTGGCGCTCAAATACCTTAGACCCAAGCGCTCCATCACTTCGGTGGTGACGGTCATCTCGGTGCTGGGTGTCGTCCTGGGCGTGGCGATCGTGATCAT
>JAQULY010000369.1 GCA_028718445.1 Kiritimatiellia bacterium | reverse complement strand
AAAGAGCGCCAGAATCGCAATGACCCGCGTGGCCCTGAGAGTTCCATCGCCGTGATGTGCATCTGGTGATCGCCGGCTGGCACCGCGGATGGATGGTGCCACGCGCGTCATGACGCCACGTCCTGCGCGCAGCGGACACCATGGAAGAGCCACCTGATGTCGGGGAGATCTCCATAGCGCAGGGAGAATCGCAACGCCCCCGCGCGACTGTTCAACGAACCGCCGCGAAAGACGCGATACCTGCAATCTTTCGCATCGGAATAGCCGTTGCTCCAGCAGTCGTTCGTCCATTCCCAGACGTTGCCGAGCATGTCGTAGAGGCCGAATCCGTTCGCTCGTTTTTGACCAACCGGATGCGACTGCCGGCCGGCATTGTCCACGAACCATGCAACGCTCCGAAAGCACGTAAAGTCTTCCTGACAGTAGTATCCGCGGGTCATACCTGCCCTGGCCGCATATTCCCATTCCTCCTCGGTTGGCAGGCGTCCGCCCACGTTCGTGCAGAAGTCCCGCGCCTCCTCCCAGGTCACCTGCTCCACCGGACAGTTCGCGCCACATGCCGTGAAGTTGCTGGGATTCCTGCCAAAAACCTTCTGAAATTGTCCCTGGGTCGCCTCGTATTTGCCCATCCGAAACGCCCGGACGTTTACCGCGTGCAGCGGTTTTTCGTTATCACGGCAGTTGTCCCCCGGCGAGCAACCCATCGCATAGGAACCGCCCGGGATGTCAACCCATTCGATGGGTATTTCAGGTTGGCTGCGTTCCCTGTCGACCATCACAGGCGGGCGTTCGATGGGTGCGGCCGAAGGCATGACGATGATCGCCGTCGCACCTCCCACCAGCGCCAGCAGTCCCGCGGCCAGGATTAACGCGGCATTCCGCTTCGTCAACGCCATGCGGTTGCGTCCCCTTCTCCGGCAATACGATGCGCGAGGCGGATTATTCGCCAGCCAAATCCGGGTTGCAAGCGAAATGTCTCAAACCAAAAATAATGGTGCGACAGGGCACGCAGGTATAGAATACGCCACACCGGGTGGATGGAGCGGATGGTTCGATTGACAGGGAGATCCTGATATGTCGCCCCTGCTGCTGACGATTCCCGCCGCGATAGGCATGGTATTTCTCATGTTCGCGGCGGTGTCGAGTCTGGGCGGGAGGCTCGTGTTGCTGATCACCGCCGGACTTGTGGTGTTTTTTTCCATCAAGGAATTTCTCAATATTCGCGACCTTCTGCTCGCCCACAACTATTTCCTGGACCGCGGGTTCATACACATCGGCCAGGTGCCCCTCACCGTCGTGCTCGGCCACGTCTACACGTTCTTTATCGGCATATTACTGACGGATCGCCTTCATGCGAAACTGCCCAAACTTGAACGAGGTTTCTCGACGTTCGGTGTGGGCGTTTTTATAGTCGCCATCTCGATGTCGTATCTGATGGAGGCGGTGGGCATCATGGCCGGGTGGTGGCATTGGGAGGGCGGGGAGTGGGCGCGCGTAAAAGGCCTCGAGAATGTCCCGCCCCGGTTTGTGCTCGTCCCCGAACCCGCCATCGGTGGTTGGGGAATTTACATGTTGATGTTCTACACTTCCTATTTCACGGCCCTGTGGCTCATCGACAGATGCCTCGGACGGCGGTGGACGTGGTTTTCGATTTTCCCGATGCTGTTGATCTTCGTTCCCGTGTACAAGGATCAGCACACGTACGTGGCGGGCGTGTTTATCGTCACGGAGCTCCTGCTCGCCGCGTTTGTTCCCACGCTCGATTGGACCAGACTGCAAAGCCCGATGGTTTTTGCGCGGAAAGTGAATGCCATGATTGCGCGTCATGGGTTCTTGGCGGCGATGACCATCACGTTTCTGGTGTGCGGGTACGTTCACGCCGTCACGCCGGGGCGGGGGGGCGGCTGGGTCTGGGTGTCTTTTATCCCGCTGCTCGGGCTGCTCGCGGCGACTTCGCGGTTCGTCAATTTCCGTTGGTTCGGCGTCCTTTGTGCCGCCGCGACGGTCGTCTCGTGGGTGCTGAAGGCCTATTTCCTTGCCTTCGCCCTGATGTTCGTTGTGTTGTTCTATGTTCTCGTTATGCTGCTCTCGGGGTTGCAGGCGCTCGGCCGTCGTTCCGGCTTCGCGTCGTAGATCACCTGGTACTTAGGGAGGTTCACGGCTTCACCTGAGCAAGGTATCCCTCGAGGGCACGATGCCTCTCCCGCAGCACATTCGTGGGCATCCGGGATACGTTGACATGCAGCTCGTCCATGTCCCGACCGGAGTAGAGCAGCAGAAGGTCCTCCACCGAAGGCAGACGATCTCGCGTGCGCCGGTGCAGCGCGGTGCCCGGGTAAGGCGTCGCGAAGAACACCGGATGGAAGCCACGGACGGCGATCGCGCAGAGCTGCCTCAGTCGGGGGGATTTGAGTGACCTCCCCCACGCCTCGATGCGCCGGATGTACTCGAAGTCCGCCTCGATGTCTTCCTCCGTTTCATCGTCGTATCCCAGAATGACATTGGCTATGGGGAGGATCCCCGCCTCCACGCAGGCCTGAAAGGCGCGGACGTTGCCCTCCGGCGTGGTTCTCTTGCCCATCCGCCTCAAGGTCGCCTCGCTGAAGGAGTCGAAGCCGAAGCAGATCCCCCGGCACCCCGCCTTGGCCATGAGCGCGAGCATCTCCGGCGAGACGCGGTCTGCGCGGCCGGCGACGCCCCACGTGAGCTGATAGCGACGGGAGATCAGCGCGCGCAGAAAGTCCTCGGTCGCGGCGAAGTCGGTGATGAAGGTCTCATCCAGGAACTCGATGTTGTTGACGCCGTACTTGACGACCAGCTCGTCGACCTCGGCGAGCACGTTCTCCGCGCGCCGCCGGCGCAGGCCCTTGGCCAGGAGGCTGTTGTGGCAAAAGTCGCAATGGTTGAGGCAGCCGCGGGCGGTGAGCACCTGGCCCTTGCGCGGCAGACCACTCCCCGCCTCGCGGGTATTGCGCGGGACGAGGAAATAACGGCCGATGTCGAGCGGCGCCAGGTCCGGCAGCGGCAGCGTATTGAGGTCTTCGACGTACTCGGTCGGTGCGTTCACGCGGATCCGCGCGCCGTCGCGCCACACGATCCCACGCACGCGAGACCAGTCGTCACGCAGGTGATCCATGAAGGCCAGCACGCTGCGTTCGGCCTCGTCGACGAAGCATGCGTCCAATTCCGGGATCAGCTCGAGCAGGTCGGCCGGCACCCCCGTGGCGAGACCGCCCCCGGACACGATGGCCGCGCGGGGAAGGACACGCCGCACGATCCTGATGACCTCGCGTTGATACCGGTACGTGGTGATGATGCCGGAGACGCCCACCACGTCATACGCCCGCCCCCGCAGGCGTCTCTCCAGTTCGGCAGTCGAGCCGAAGTAGCCGTCAAAGACATCCACGCGGTGCCCCGCACCCTCGAGCACGGCGGCGAGGACGGCGATCCCGTAGCAGTAGTTCCGCGGCGGATAGGCCGACGGGGAATATATCAGCAGGACATCGCGCCTGCCGCTGCCACTGAGCGCGCGCCGCCTCCCGACTTTTGATGGTGCGCGTCGTCGTTTCGAATGCGTAGGCATGGACCCCTCCGGCGGGTGGATAGTATCACCCGCCGCGGCTGGATATCAATGACCCGCCGATGCTCCCCGCATTGCCGCGGGCCTGAAAACCGGCATTGAAAACCGGCCAGAATTGCCAGCCTCGTGCGCCTGCGCTATGGTATCCGGAGAGGCAACGCCGGCCACGGTGGGGGATATAACGTCCCGTAATCCGACGAAGCCGGAAAACCGCGATGAAAGTTCCTTCGTCTGGTTCACCTTCGACAGATTATGCTGCTTCAACCATGAACCGGCCTGGCGTCCGAGGCAGCATGGGTAGAATAGTCCTGTGTACACAGTCCGCAGTGGTTCCACACAAGGACATCAGGGCAGGGACAACGCTCGCCACACGGGTGCTCGCCTCATATCTTCTCGGACACCTGCCCGTGGATTCATGGCAGGTTTCGGTCGTTGATTTCCTGTCGGACGAGTCGATCAACACCATGGCCGAGAGCGTACTGGCTCACGACCCCGACGTCGTCGGTCTCTCGTGCTATGTCTGGAACTACAACACGCTCTATGCCCTTGCTGACAGGATTGTGGAGCTGGCGCCCGGCGTCGTGGTGGTCCTTGGCGGTCCACAGATGTCCTATGACGACGAAGACCTCGCACGCCTCAGGGCCGACCACCCCGGTATGGGCCTCATCATTCAGGGTGAGGGCGAGCGGGCGCTGGCCACGTACCTGCAGATGCCCCGCGCAGGTCGCCCGCCTGCAGGGCACGCCATGAGGGGACCTAACATCGAGAGACTCGAGGAGATTGGGGGTCCGCTCTTTGCCAACTTCCCGCCCGGGCCCGAGGTGAACAGCATCACCTGTGAGACAATGCGGGGCTGTCCATTCAGGTGTGCCTTCTGCAACTGGAATGGCTACAGCCACAAGCTGCGCCGCGCTTCGCCCGCCATGATCGAGGCCGAGTTGCGCTGGGCGGTCGAGCGGTCGTTTGTCGAGGTCGGATTGCTAAACGCCGCCATCAACATCGACAAGCGGCACCTGCACGACATCGTCGCGGCAACGGCTGCAGCGGACCCGGGCCGCACGATTAAGTATTACGTTGAAGGAGATTACCACCTATTCACGCCGGACCAGGTGAAGGAGCTCGCCCGGATGCGGGTGGCGACGGTGGGTTTGGGCGTGCAGTCGGCTGGCAGGCTGGCGAACCGCCTCAGCCGGCGCAAGCTTGACCGCGAGGCGCTCAGGCGCACCGTCAAGCTGCTCATTGACGCCGGGTTGCATCCATCGTTGGAGTTTATGGCAGGGCTGCCGGGCGACTCGCTCGACGACATACGGCGCACCTTTGATTTCGCCTTTTCACTTCGGGCCGAAGTGGTGTTGAATGTGTTACGGATCCTGCCGGGCAGCGAGTTCTACACCCGCCGCAAGGAGCTCGGCCTCATTTATGACGAGGCGCACGGTCACCAGCTGATATCGAACCCCTGGCTCTCGGAGAGTGATCTCGTCAGTGCCATTGATGATTTCCGCAGCCGTTCCAACGGTGAGACGCGGTCCTACTTGTGGGAAATTGACGGTACCATGAGCAGGTTCGGGTTGAAGATCATCTCGGAGGCCGCACCCGCACCGGCCGGACATGAGGTGATGGCCGCATCATTAACGCAACAGACGGAACACCTGCTGTGTGTGCTTTGCGCCCGTTGTTCCGACCTGGAGTCTGCCGCGCCGTTGCAGGCCCAGGCGGAACGTATGTTGAGGCGTTTCCCCGGCCTGCGGCTCGAGTCATCCGAGGTCCTCCGTTGGAACCACGATGTGGTTGTGGTCTGCAGGCTGCTCCTGCCGAACAGCGAGCGCATTGTGCTGTGCTTCACCGGGGACGGGGCCAGGGGCAACGGCGTATTCCGGCTCCCCGGATGCAAGGTGCTCTTGATGCTCGACGGGCGGGACGCTCCATCGCAGACCGTCCAACTCGCTCTCCAAACGCTCGGGCGCTGGGCACAGAAGGAGGGCAGGTGCGGGACTCATAATTCTACTCTAGGCCGGCCTCGCCGCCGGGGGTAGCCGACGCCTGCCCGCTGGGCGTCTTTCCCTCTGAAAACTGGCCAGGATGCCGGCGCTTTGCCATTCCCCCTGTTCTTCTATATTATTCGGCTCATGGTGCCACACCACCGATCAAAATCCCGCGGCGACAAGACGGATATTCCCAGCGGCTGCGGCCCTCGATCGGTCGCGCTCCTGCTCAGCACGCGCTGCAACAACCGCTGCGTCATGTGCATCAAGGAAGACGCGCTCGACGGCATTGACGTCTCCACCGACATCCTCGTGCGGGGGATACTCGCTCACCGTTCACGCGGGTGCACGGA
>JAQULY010000368.1 GCA_028718445.1 Kiritimatiellia bacterium | reverse complement strand
GGCGGCACGCCGTCCCTGATGCGGTCATCGCCACGGCGGATCGTCACGGCGCAATCCGCTTTGACCGAGAAGGCGCAGACGCCGATGTCGTCCACACCCCCGCCCACGCGGCTGATCAGATCGAGGAAGTAGCGTCCGCTCTTGAGCGCGGGCAGGTCGAGGGCCGCGCGGTCGGCCTTGAAGCGGGCCGAACCCGATGCCATGAGCTTGTTCTCGTCGCTGCGCACGCGGTACTCGATCGTGCCCGAGAGCCGCCTGGGATTGTCGAGTTCGACCGTCACGGTCCGCATGCAGGCGGGAAACTCGGGGGCGGCCGCGAGTTCAGGGCATGTCAAGGCCACTTTCGGCCGACGGCCAGCCGCATACTGGAAGAGCCGCAGGAACGTGCCGTTCATGGTCTCGTACCGGCCCCACCAGATCGGTATGGGCGCTTGATTCTTGTAGTTCCATTCCGCCTGTTCCTCCGGTGTGAAGTCCTTGAAGTACTGCCGCCACGGAGGATAGTAATGGGTGGAGCGCACGAGCGGCGGTTCCGTTGGGAGGGTCACCTGGTAGACCCGGCCCCTGCCCAGTTCGTAGGCCCTCAGCGGAGGTCCCTGGTATCCGGCCCACAGGTCGCCCTTGCCGCGCATGGCTTGCTCCAGCACCGCCAGCTTCGGGGCATTGACGTCGAGCCGCAGAATCTCGGCGGCCAGGTCCAGCGAGGGTTTGCGGAACATCTTTGGCAGTCCGGTCCCGATCTCGCCGATCAGGACCAGCCCGGCCCCATCCAGCACGCGGCGGAGAATGATCTTGGCCGCTTCGGGCGGCAGCGCGCGGAAGCTGACCCAAGCCAATACATAAAGGTCATGCGGTTTCTCAAGCTTCGCCAGCAGATCCTTCTCTTTGTCATCCCGCTGGGTGCCGCTGTAGCGGTAGGAGTCGAAGCTCTCGTCCAGGAATATCGCCAGTTGCGGGTCGTCCTTGCGGGTGGCCATGTCCAGGTCCGCCGTGACCGCATCGAAGTCCAGATCGCCGCGCTGGGCCCACTCGACGACCTGCCGCGCGCCCAACTGCATTCCATACTTGAAGGCTGGTGTAGGATTGATCGCGACAACGAACAGGGCGCGAATGCTCCCTTGCCGCAACTCTTGGCCCCATGCGTAATGGGGCGTCACGATGTCAGTGGTGAGATCGTTGAACACGGATCCGTCTTCCACCGCATGTACGGCCGATAGCACGGACAGGGAGAGACAGAGAACAGTCAACAGCAGATTCTTCATGGAATTCATTTCGAAAGTTCCTTCAGGGTTCGTTCAGCAGGGAGTCCAGTTCGAGATCAGCCTTTAACCGCATGGTTTTCCCAAGAAGCGCGCTGGTCGCCGTCAACCTCTTGACGTGGTCCTTCTCTCCAGCCGTCTCGGCCAGTTGTTTGCGCAGGTCCGTCAGCGTTCGGATCAGCATATCGGGCGTGGCTGGCGTGCAGGCCTTTTCCACGATGTCCAGTGCCGCCGCCACTTTGGCGGAGGTCTTTTCGATCAGCGGTCCGGGCGGTTCGACCAGCAGACTCTGCTTGTCCGAAAAGAACCAACCGGAGGCGTCGCCGGTGGCGGCAAACCAGGGTTTGGGAATGAGACTGTCCAGTTGGCGGGCGAGTTCGGACGGTGCCGGTGGTGCGGCGCCGGCGAGATAAACGAACGCGAGCCGCACGGTGTAGTAACTGCCACCGGTCAGATAGCTGGGGCGCAACTGCGCGCCGCTCCACTCGAAACGCGTCTGCTGGAAGCCGACGAAACCACCCTCGCTGGGCTGGAAACTCATGTCTTTCCAACTGACGAAGAACTCGACCGTCCAGGCGCCCGGCACCCGGCCGGAGGCGGCCCGCGCATCCATGGCGTTCCACTGCCAGTGATGCTGGGCTGCGTCTTCCTTGTAGTTGTCTCCGAACACCCCCAGGCTGTTCACGTCGAACTTGTAGTAGTTGACCGCATTGAGCCGCGGGGAGAAGAAGAGTTCGGTGGAGTCGTCGGCCCAGACGGCGCCGCCGTCCCGGCTAACGACCTGGGCCTTGAGGGCATCGACATTGTGCTGGTGGCAGACCACCCCCGCGTAGATCCCCCGCTCGTCCCAGGCCAGTTTCGTCACCGTGCGCCCCGACTCCTTGTGCGCGTTGACGGCGAGTTCGTGCCCGGGGGCGGAGGTCCAGACCGGCTCATCCAGCTTGCCGTCAACGACGATCTCGCCGTTGACGCGCGGTGCGATGAGCACAAACTTGCGTTCGACCGTCTGGGCGAGCGCACTCGAGGCCACCGCCAACAGCCCCAGCCAGATGCATTTCCTCATTATTGGCCTCCCCTTTCCCGGCAACATGCCTTATCGGACTAGAATAGACGTGCCACTCAACGGTTTCTCGATCAGGATGTCGTCGAACGCCACGCCGTATCCGCCACCAACGAACAAGCGCGCATTGCTCCCGGTCAGTCCCACCCCGCTACCGTTGACGGAACAGGTGAAATCGGAAGCGAATACGCCTGCATAGTTCATGTCCACCTGGAAGGTTGCGACCTTGGTCGCCGCATTCCAACGCATGCGCAGCCGATGCGTTCCGGCGGCCGACGGGCCCAGGCTTCCGAAAACGGCATGGGCGTCGTTCGTCGTGAGGTAGTAATTCTTGTAGTCAGGTCTGAGCGCCAACCGCATGTTCGGTTTACCGGGTTCACCCCAGGCGGAAATCGCATCGATATTACCCATGCCCAAAAAGGGCGTGGCGTTGGGGCTGGTTGTCTCCGGAATGGTGGCAGTGGCCCAGAAGATGAAATCGCGATCGAAATAATCCTGGCGGGCCGTACCCAGAAACTCCCTCTGGGTTCCCCCCGACGTGATCGTCAACCGATCGTCGAAGGTATGGGTGGCGGCGCCGTAGGGCGACCCCATGCCCATGTTCGGTGCAGGGCTGTCGTCGCTGAAGTCTTCCGCAAAATAGAGGGGGAAAGGAGGCGATATGCCGGTGACGGCAAGATCGTCGAACGTCAGCCCATACCCGCCGCCCACGAACAGCCTGGAATTCGTCGCATCGAGCACAAAGCTTTCCGGCACGCTGTATGCATATGAATAATGTGGGAAGAAGTATCCCTCGTATTTCAGATCCAATTCAAATGTCGCCTTCCTGGCCACCGCGTCCCACCGCATGCGGAACCGGTTCGTACCGGCGCACGATGCTGCGAAATTGACACTGGCAAACTGGATATTGTTCGTTTGGAGGGTGTACTTGTACACGGGTGTTGGCCACGCCATCAAGGTCAAATTGGGAACGCTGGGGCTGCCGTAGGCGGCGTCCGCCGCGGCGTCCAACCCGCCAAAGCCCATGAAGGGCATGGACGATGCACTGTCCGTGGGCGGGATGATGACGGTGGCGCCAAACTCGAAGTTTGTCAGAGCATAGTCGAACCTCCGCGTTCCCAGGTAAATGCGGGCGGGGGGGCCGGAGGTGATCGAGAAATCGTCGTGGAAATCGGTCAAGGCCGCGCCAAAGGCCGTGCCCAGCCCCATGTTGGGCAAGGGACTGTCGTCGCTGAAGTCCTCCTGGAACAGAAGCGGCCTTTCGGAAGGTTCGGCGACGACAAGGTCGTCGAACGACACTCCGTCCCCGCCTCCAACGTATACGCGGCTGTTGGAGGAATCGAAAGGAACGGCGGAGGCATCTACATACATGACATAGTCCGGAGAGAAGGTGCCGGTGTAATTCAGATCGATCTCGTAGATGGCCTGCTTCGTCGCCGCCTCCCACCGCAGACAGATCCGGTGCGTCCCATGCAGCGGCTTGCCGATATACCGTTCCGTGGCAGTGCCGCTTACGGATGTGTAAAAACGCCTGTATGTGCCCGGCCAGATGCGCAGGTAGATGTGCGGCGTGTTGGGCTCCCCGTAGGAAGCCACCGGCGTGAGGCCGCCCATGCCGAAGAAGGGCTGCACGCCGGCATCTGTCGTTTCAGGTATGGTGACCGTGGACCAGAACTCGAAGTTCGTGCTGGCATAGTTGGTGTCTTTCGTCCCCAGGTACAACCGTGGCCCGTTGGCGGAAACGAAGGTGACGCGGCCGGTGAAATCGGCGCTGATCACCTTCCACGGCGTCCCCGTGACCATGTTCGGCTCGGGACTGTTGTCGCTGAACTCCTCCGTGAAGAACGTGACGCCGCGCGCCGGCAACGCCCCCAGGCAGAACGATCCCATGACGACAAACGCCCATCTTCCGATCCGGACCATGTTCATGACGGTTAGCCCCTTTTCGTGGTTGATCTTCCGCGCGATTGAATCCGGCATTCCCGACGCCGGCTTCGATTTGCGCTCATCGGTTATCGCCGATATCCGTCGAGCGCCAAATCATTCTCCTGCATGGGCCACATACTATCGTATAGACTGCCCCAGTAAATGCGTTTATCGCCTACCATATTTGTACTAATTTGAGGGAGAAGACGAGCGTCTTCCCCTCACGCGCCTGCCATCCGGCCACGGAATCGTAATCTCGCGTGGGACTCGCGATCTTTTCATACTTCAGGTCGGGAATCGCCCGCCAGGCCTGGATGAAACGGCGCAGTCCCTCCTCCGCATGGCCCGTCACCCAGCAGCCGCCGTAGCCGATCCTGATGAATTCCCTTTTTACGTGGTTGATCTTCCGCGCTATTGATTTTCGCGATTGTGCGTCGCCGGGACGATTGCGGTGTTCATTGTCGGTGCCATCGGAGCCAGCTTGACTTCACCGAGACGATCCACTTCCCGCACCGTGCAGTAGGACACCCAGGTGTCGATGCCATAGGGCCCTTCGCCGGCGAGCTTTGAATTGCTGGTGCGCAGGATGTTCATGTAGATCGTGTCGCCCGGCTTGACCGGCTGGTCCACCAGCGTGGCCAGCGGCCAGGAAAGACGGGAGACCCAGCGGTTGCCTGATGTGTCGGCCACGGCGCGGATGCCGGTCTCCGGCATTTCCACGTTCTGCCGCCAGTTGATTTCGCCGTGGGAGAGCGCCCGGGTATGGCCGGTGGGCCCCACGGCGTACTGCCGGAAGGGCTGGGCGCGTTGACGGGCGAAGAGCGGCTCCCAGACATCGGCGGGGAACACGAGGGCCGAGGCGAGAAGCTGCTCCATCGCGACGTTCTCCTCCGTCAGTTCCAGGTAGAAATACTCGCCATCGTGGCAGACTCGTCCGCGGAAGGTCCTTTTCGAGGGCTCCTTGCCGCCGCGCGCATACCACTTGTCGCCGAGGTCGACGGCCTGGTCCCAGGCGACCTTGCCGGGATCGCCCTTGGCCGCCGGCACGCGCGCGGCCGTGACGGACGGGATGGGAGCGCGCATCCGCTCCACATACGTCTGGCGCCCGGTCTGCATGTAGCGCCACACGCCCTTGTCCCACAGCTCCACCCGCTTGGCGCCTTCGCCCGTGGCCTTCCCGCGCACTTCGTCCATCAAGGCGCACAGCTTCGCCATGGTCTCGGCATTCCCCAGGTAGTCCCAGGCGACGGCCACCGTCTGGTGGCCCACATAGGGCTTCCCCGCGACCAGCGGCAGCGCCGACGGATCCATGAAACGGCTTTCCACCAGGTCATACCAGGCGCGCATGGGGTTGGCGGCCGGACCGTAGGCGGCGAAATAATCTGCGAGCAGCGCGTCCACGTCCAGTGTCGGATCGTCCATGAGCTTGTAGGTCAGGTAGTTCTCCACCTCGCCGTTGAAGCCGCAATGGAATATGCCCTGGACTCCGAGCTTGTGGAAGTAGTCGAACTGCCGTTTGATCTCGCGCGCGAAGAATCCGGGGAAGCAGTGGAACCTGCCGTTGTCGGCGAACTCCAGCGGAAACGTGTTGTAGAGCCACAGGTACATGGGTACTTTGGGTTGCTTGTCCCGCCACTCCTGGAGCCGCGCGAACTGCTTCGCCAACACCTGCTCC
>JAQULY010000367.1 GCA_028718445.1 Kiritimatiellia bacterium | reverse complement strand
TCAAGGGCGCTTCTTGCGAGATGGACATCGGTCCGGTTAAACAAGGGCCGTACCGTCTCGAGTTATGGAGCGAGGGGAAGGAGAGGGGAGAGACCGAATTCGTGGTGGTTGGCCCTGTTGAGCAACGTAAAATCGGGCCGCTGGACAAGGATATATTCAAGCTTCGCGAGGTGGACCGAATTGAATGCGCCGCCGCCAATGACAAGAACCGGTATTACTCGCTCAACCCCACTTACGATAAGATTGTTGAAGCGCCAGGAATCGGGAAGTTCCTGGTGAATGACGCTCCGTTGACCGGAGCCGGCGGTCATCATGAATGGGTATCCTACCGGATCGACAATTTGACGCCCGACAAGCCGCACCTGCTTGTCGTGGACTATCCGGATGTCGGCGACGCGTTGATTGGCGTTAGCATTTTGGACGATTTTTATCTTCCGCCCGATTTGCCCAAAGACGGCAACGGCAAGCGGATCGTCACGCCCGAGGCGGTGTGTCAATATGCGTTGAAGATCGGCAAAACGCCAAATTCCAACACGAAAGTGGGCAACCCCCTGTTATCGGGCTTCATTACCGGCAATGGCCTGCCGATTACCGGCAAAAAACAATCGCTGAGCGCCGTGTTTTATCCGGGGGATGACTGGGGGCTTGTGCATTTCGACAATTACGGGTACGTGCGCTCCAGTCCCATTCGGCTTTGCCGCATCGTCGTCTACGAAATTCTCGATGACATTCCCATGCTGGAGGCCTCCAATCTTTCCAATGACCGTATTTTTGGTCATTACACGGAAAGCTATCAGATGATCCAGACTTTCAGTTTTACGCCGACGGCCTCGGCAGGTGGGGAACTGCGCCAACATGGCTGGATTCAGCCTGGAAGATACTACAAATGGTACTATCAAGCCGCGGAACGGATGGTCAAGTATATGCGTTTCCGGGGTGAAAACACCTTGTTCGCCGGCGCCGTCCGTTACGGAGGGGGCGCCCAATACGATTCAAAATATGCCCTGTCCGGAGCAAACGATATTGACCTGACCGCCTTGTACGCGCGGGTCTTTGAGGAGAACAACCTCACGTTGGTGCCCACAACGGCTTTTATATCAACCTTCCCTCTCCGGTTAAGGGATCGTTACACAAATTACGACGTGGCGACACGCGGAGCGGATGCCATTCTGCAGGTATCGGGCGATGGGTACTTTACTTATCCCATGTGGGGCAGGGGGCGGGCGGTAAATCCGCTTCATCCCGAGGTACGGAAAGAAATGGTCGGCCTGGCCAGGGAGCTTGCCGAGCGCTATAAGGATTATCCCGCGGTCAAGGGCGTCATGTATATATCCTCCACGGGCACCGGTGTTGTTTTGCCTTCTTATTTTGAGCCACACTTGTATGTCAAACTGGGGCCGGGGCTAAATTATGAGAATGTGAACTACTTTTCCACATATGACGATTACACGATGGCGTTGTTCGAAAAACACACCGGCATCGAAGTCCCTATAAACAACGACGATCCAAGACGTTTTCCCAAACGCCGGGAATGGCTGTTGAAAAACCGGAAAAAAGCCTGGACCGATTTCCGGTGTCAGGGCATCGCGGATACCTGGGCGGCTTTGGGCAAAGCGGTCAAGGAAGCGGCCCCGCGCATGAATATGTATACGGCCGAAGGCGAACAAACCCCCGCGCAAGTATATACCTATGAAAAGAAATATGGCTCCTACCTCGATGTTTTGGCGGAATCCGGGGCCGGCGTGGCCGCCCCTGAACAATCCGGAGACTGCGTGATCGGGTATAGCTTCAATGAAATGTTCGGCCACCGGCTGGGAGCGAGCTGCAAATTTTCTCCCGACGATTTGGCCCGGTTTAATGGAATCAATTTGGACAAAAGCGTTATCCCATTGCTCGACCGCACCGAAGACATGGGGGTCTATATGGAGCGCCAGTTTACGGAGGGCGATGCGAAGATGTTTCCGCCGGAACGGCCCTGGTATGGAACGGCGGGATGGTATTGCCGGTATCCGTTGGCGGGCAACCGCGGCAGCATGCTGGACTACGCGGTCATTCTGTCCCGCTGCACCCCGCTCTATATCAGTCACTACTGGGTGGATGGGGGCGTTCCGCAGGGGCATGACGAGCAGTTTCGTGAATTTGGCGCCGCCTACAGAACGATTCCACTCGGCAAATACAGCACCGTCTTCAGCGAAGGGTATCCGGGAATCACGGTCCGGAACACGCGCGACACCAAATCCGGAAAGACGTATTTCTATGCGGTCAACACGGATTCCAAACCGCGAACGGCGCAAGTTACGGTCGAGGGCAAGCTGAAGGAACGGACGGTCGGCTACCCAGCTCTGGTTCGGGGAGGGAAAGCGTGGCCGATCGCCCTTGAGCCCTATGCCGTGCGGGTGTTCGAAATAGCCGGCGGACGTCTTGTGGAGATCCGGGCGAACGAGCAGGAGACGAAATGACGCCCTGGAAACGCGCCGACACCGACTGGTTCCACCAGGCCCGCTGGGGCACCTTCATCCACTATCTGGCCGATAACGCCATCGGCGCGGAGGCGATCGCGATAACGCCAGACGAATGGAATCGACGGGTCGATTCGTTCGACGTCGACCGCTATGCCGCCAACCTGGCGGAGATCGGCTGCGGCTACACCTTTCTGACCCTCGGCCAGAACTCGGGCTTTTTCTGCTCGCCGAACGAAACCTACGACCGCATCGTGGGCGTCCGCCCCAGCCGGCTTTCGCGGCGCGACCTGCCGGGCGAGCTGGCGGACGCCTTGCGCAAAGTCGGAATTCCGCTCATGGTCTATCTGCCTTCCATCGCGCCATCCCGTCACAGGGAGGCGGTGGAGGCGCTGCGCTTCACGCCGTCGTGGGATCCATCGAGATGGAGCCTCAAACCCGGAACCTATTTGCAGACCGCACCCGTCGATGACAGGCTCAGCGAAGCGCAGCGGAACTGGGAAGCGGTCATTCGCGAATGGAGCTTGCGCTGGGGCGACAAGGTCCGCGGCTGGTGGATCGACGGGTGCTACTTCGCCGACCGCATGTACCGACACGAGGACGAGCCGAACTTCCGTTCGTTCGCCTCCGCGCTCAAGGCGGGCAACGCCGACAGCCTGGTCGCCTTCAACCCCGGCGTCCACAATCCGATCGTCTCAATGACCGAATACGAGGACTACACCGCCGGCGAAATCTCCAACACGCTGCCGACCAACGGCGAGGAGCCGTGCGTCATCCCGGTTGGCCGCTGGGTGAAGGGCGCTCAGTACCACATCCTGACCTTCCTGGGAGGGAGCTGGGGTCGCGGCGAGCCGCGCTTCACGGATGCCATGGTCGCGGCCTACACCGGCTATGTCAATTCCTGGGGCGGCGCCATCACATGGGATCATCCGGTCACCCCCGACGGACGCATCCCTGACGCCTTCCTCCGCCAGTTGAAGGGGCTGCGAGCTTAGCCATCGTCTCCACCGCGACAATGGGTATCACGACTATGAAGACACGGATTGGATTGTGGGGCTGCGGTAACCGCACGCAAATACTGGTCAAGGCCGCGCTGCAACAGGAGCGCATCGCGATCACGCGCTGCTTCGATCTCGACGGGCAGCGCGCCGCCGCGCTTGCCCGAACGCTGGGGGCCGCGGCCGTGGACTCCGCCCAGGCGCTGCTGGAAGCGCCGGATGTCGACGCGTTGCTGATCTCCCTTTTTCCGGGCGCGCTTGCGCGCCGCATCCGCGCATGGCGCAGATCACGTGCACGTGGGGCTGATGCACCGTTACTGCCAGCCTTTCGCGACCATCACGAGCCTGGTTCGGTCCGGCAAAATCGGCAGGCTCATCGGCGTCGCGGTGAACTGGGTGTCATGGTTGCGTCCGGTTGAGAGCTATCCTGGCGGCATTGACAACTGGCGCTTCCGCCCGGATACGGGAGGAGAGTTGGTTCAGCATTTCTGCCATGCGTTCGATTGGCTGCGCGATCTTGGCGGAGATTTCACGCATGTCAGCGCCCTGTGCAACCATCTGGACCGTCAGGGGGTTCCCATCGAGAGCACATGGGACATCCTGCTGCGCTACCGGTCGGGTGCGCAAGTCAACTTCCACTCCTCCATGAACAATCCCCGCAACAGCGAACTGGGCTGGGTCGAGGGCGATGGAGGATCGCTCGAGTGGGAATGGAGCGCGCCGTCGCACATCCGGTTCTTCCCAAACACGCACGTGAAGCGGGCTGGCGAAAGCATCCCGGTTCCTGGCGAGGAAGGCTCGTACACGCAGGGTTTCGACCGGTTCCTGGAGCGGCTGGAAAAAGGTTGTCCGCAAGACATCAGCCTGCGCGACGGACTTTGGGCATCGCTCATTCCCTTGATGGCGCGCCGCGCTGCCCAGACTGGCGCCAACCTGGCGTTTCCGGCCATGTGATGCCGCCATTTCTCGATAAGGTCGAAAGGACTGATGGACTGATGGGGACAGGCACGTAGGGGCATACTGAATACGGATGGGGCGCGGCGACCGCCATGGCGCTGACCCATCGACTCTATCGGCGCGATCCCTGTCCGACGATGGCAGAGCCGTTCAGTTTGCAGAAAGGAAGACCATGCAGAAACGACCGAGAATCAGTCTATTAACGGCAGGCGCTGCTTGCATGCGCCGCGAGCGGGAGTGTCGAGACAACGTCCGCCAAGCCTGCCGATGCGCCCTTCCTGTTCAATGGGGCAAACTACGTCAAGGCATGGCACACGATCAAGAATCCGCTGCTTCAGACGGCGCTGGATTCCAGAGGTGCTGTCCGGGTCGGGACCGGGCGGGCGGTCGTGTCACGGGGTATCGAGGGCCAGGAGCGCGCCAATTACTGGAAGGATGTCCAGGCGACTGTGACAACACAGGGCGTCGGCGGGTCGTGTTTCCGGATTGACGGCACCAATGTCCTCGGCTCCCCCGTGACGCAGACCGTCACGGTGACGGCGGACGCCGTTCGATGCCAATATAGAGCCGACTGGCCGTTCGTCCTGCGCGGGCAGTTCCCGGGCGAGCCCGAGGCGAACTGGTTCAAGTCCGAGTCCTCTGCCGGCCAGGAAGTTCAGGGCGAGTTGTGGGGCGAATACACCGATCTGGCGCTCCACCGCGTGCTGGAATACACCTACGGCGGGCGCTGCCTGCGGCTGGCTTTCGGTGCGGAGTGTCCCCTGCGCCTGACACCATGCGAGACGGTCCATGTGCCCGCGCGCTTCAGCCTCGCCTCCCACCCGACCGGGAACCGCGGGAGCATGCTGGACTTCGCGGTGATTCTCTCCCGCTGCACGTCGGTGTACATCTGCCATTGCTGGGTGGACGGCAACGTGCCGCAGGAACACGACGAACAGCTCCGGGAATTCACTTCCGCTTACCGGTCCATTCCGCTTGGGAAGTACAAGACCGGGTTCGCGGGGGACTACCCCGGCATCACGGTCCGCGGCTCCGTTCAGAAAGGCAACACGTACTTCTACGCGGTCAACACGCCCGCCGAACCGCGGACCGTGCGCGTGGTCGTCGAAGGCAAGCTGAAAGAGCGCACCGCCGGCTACCCGGCTCTGGTTCGGGAAGGGAAAGCGTGCTCTTGAGCCCTATGCAGTGAGAGTGTTCCAGTTGGAGAGAGGGATACTGGGCGAGATTACGGCTATCCACATCTCGGCGGCAAGATAACCATCATTTCCAACCACGTCGCGTGTCACCATCCGCATGGACCTACCGATCCGACGTCCGTGGTCACCGTACCCACACGATCCGCAGCCGTAGAAGAAGCGCTGGACAAGCCCATATCCAACGTTATATATTGCCGCCGTGGTCACAGTGAGGGAAATCGCGGCGCGGTTGGGTGTGTCGGGGTCGACCGTCTATCTGGCCCTGAGAAACGGGCCTCGCAGTCGATTCGTGTCCGAGGCGACCCGGAAGCGCGTACGCGTGGCG
>JAQULY010000366.1 GCA_028718445.1 Kiritimatiellia bacterium | reverse complement strand
TCAGTCCCGATCCCACCTACAACGTTAATCTGAGCATCCTCTGTTACGACAAGGACAGGAAGCCGATCGGCGAGGTTCCGGAAGCGGTGAGCGTCTGGAGCGGCTATGCCCCCGATCTCGGCAACTCGCTGGTTGGGGACAGTCTCTTTTCCCCGGAATTCTGGCACTACCTGACCAAAAAATTGCCTTTGCCCGCGCAGACGCGCTCAGTCAAAATCCGTTTCGGGTTCCGCCATTCCTACCACGGCAGCGACGTGACCACCCGGGGCGACGCCTGGCTGGATGACGTCAACCTGACGTCTGCGCAGGTGATGACGACGGACAACTCCGGGGAACCGTACCGGGAGCATGCCTGGCCGGTATGGGACAACCGGAACATGCGCATTCATACGCCGGCCTTCATGAACCTGTTTCTGCCGGGCGACAAGCTGACCGTGGACGTGACCGTTCTGAGCAACGCGGAAGCGTTGAAGGACCAGAGCGATGTCACCCTCGAATACCGGGTCGAGGATTTCTTCCACATGGTGCTTCTGGAGGAGAGAGCCCAGGCTCCCGGTTTCACGCCGGTTCCGGAACAGCGCTTAAAGGCTGCGCGCGTTGACCCGAAGCTCTTTGGTGGAGCGTCCTGGAGGCAGATTGTCCTCCCACCATCGCTGTCCGCTACGGAAGCAGGGCGTTGGTTTCGGTTCCATTGCCGCGTGCTGAAGAAAGGAGAGACGATCGCCGAAGGAAACAGCGATTTCGGCATCGTCCGTCCGGCCGTGCCCGCGAGCGAGGCGAAGAAGGAGTTCTCCAAGTTTGCAGCGGAGCTGTCCTTGTTCTCGCCGGCCTGGGGCGCTTGTCCGCCGGCGGAGGGTCTGGCGCCGCGCCCGGCGGTCTACGCCGACCTTTTCGGGTTCCACTGGAAACGGGGAAGCTACATCAACAACTGGGCCGGCGTGCAGCCCGCTAGAGACGGCCCCATGAACTGGAACCAATGCGAAGTGGAAAGTCTGGTCAGGCGGGGGGTGCTCCAGTCGAATGTCAACAATCGCATTTACTTGTGCTTCAACTCGGTGTTGCCAGGCTGCCGGCCCGCTTGGGCCAACCTTCCCGGCGAGCCCGCAAGCCGCGATTCGCTCGATCCGCAGGCGTTCGCCCCGTGGATTCATGCCGTCGTGGACCGCTACAAGGGAATGGGGATCATGTGGATGCCCGGCTTCTCCGAGACCGAAATCAATGAGAAGCAGGCGAACCTCGGCCGCGTGGGGTACGAGGCCGCCAAGCAGGCCGACCCGGATGCCGTCGTCTTCTGCAACGGCGTTACGGGCATGAGTGTCGAGCGGATGAAGCAATGGTTTGCCCTCGGGCATCTGGACTTCACCGACGCGTTGGACCTGCATTTCTACTATGACCCGTATGCCACCGAGGAGACGCTGGACTACGTGCAGGCGGAGATGAAGAGGCAAGGCAAGGTGAAACCGATCTGGTCCGCGGAGATCGGTTCATTCTGTCCCGATTCCGAGACACTCTGCAAGGACATGGTCAAGAAGCACGTCATCGCTTTCGCCTGCGGCATGCGCAATGTGAGCTGGCACAGCTTCGGCAGCCCGGAGACCCGGAGAATGAACACAATGTGGCACTTTTACTATCGTTACCCGGAGGGCAAACTTGCGAGCGCGTTCCCGACCAACGCGCCTGTTCCGGGCAGCTACAACGTTCCGCTGCCGCGCTTGTTCACTCTCAACAACCTGCTGCGCGACCTGGACTACGTTGTGCCGCGCAACAAGTTCGTCGCCGCGGACGGCGTCCGCGTCTATGCCTTCGACCGGGAAACACCCATCAATCCGGACGCGGACAAGAAGGCCGGTCTGTGGTCGCACCTGATGAGAATGTTGTCGCTCTCCGGCCGGGACGCCACGAAGGAAACCGTGGTTTGCCTCTGGCAACATACGCCGGGCGCGAGGCCGAAAGGAAAGAACGTGGCGTTGACAACCGACAGACCGGTGACCGTGCGTGACGCGTTCGGTCTGAAACATGAATTGGCGCCGGATGCTGCCGGCCGCATCCACCTGCCCGCCAACGACAACCCGCTGCTCCTGAATGTCGCCGGGTTCCTGGAGAAGGTCGAGATTGGTGACGGCCTGCTCAGCATCGCGGGACCGGAGACGCTGAATGGCGTGCAACCGTTCGACGTCACGGTCACCGTCGTGGGCCGGGGCGGCCGTCCGCTCAAGGGAAGCGTGAAGCTGCAGGCCGGATTAGGCTGGCGCGTTGAGCCCGCGGCGTCGGAAGTGCGCGTCGCGGACGGCCAGTCGGAAACGCTGACCTTCACCCTGACGCCGCCCGCCGCCATGACACCCGGCAAACACCGCCTGCTGGTTCAGTTTACGAACCCGAAGGGAACCCTGACCGGTTACGATGAATTCTACATCTTGTCCGGTCGCTGAGCTTATCCCTTACTGCGATTAGTACCTGTGGCTTTTTTCGGCTTGCGCTTCGAAGGGGGGATGACTATACCCCATACGGTGTGTGGAATGGCTTTGGCCAGATCCTGCACGCTTCCGCATGCGGCGGACGGAGCCATGGCGAAAGGGGGTGCTGTGAACGATGCGGGTGGTTTCGGGATCGTTGTTTGCGGAAAGATAGGCGCGTATGCATGCAATAGACTGGATTCTGGTGGTGGTCCCTCTCGTGTTTGTCGTATGGGTCGGTTTGCGGACGCAGCGGTACGTAAAAGGCGTGGCCGATTTCCTGACCGCCGGGCGCGTGGCCGGCCGTTACGTGCTCAGCGTTTCGAGCGGCGAGGCCGGCATGGGGCTGATCAGTCTGGTCGCCGTCTACGAAAGCTACTACCAGTCGGGGTTCGCCTATGGTTTCTGGGGCAGCCTGGCCGCGCCCATCTCAATCATCCTCGGGCTGACCGGCTATTGCACCTACCGGTTCCGCGAGACCCGCGCCATGACCGTGGGTCAGTTCCTCGAGATCCGGTACAGCCGGCGGTTCCGCAACTTCGCCGGTGTGCTGCAATCCACGTCGGGCATCCTCAACTTCGCGTTGTTTCCCGCGGTCGGCGCACGGTTCGTCGTCTACTTCTGCGGGCTGCCCGTCGAAACCGTGTTCGCCGGGATGGTCTTCCCCACCTTCGCCCTGGTCATGGCGTTTTTTCTGAGCCTGGAAGCCTTCGTGGCCATTAAGGGGGGCCAGATCACCACTATGGTCACCAATTGCGTCCAGGGGTTGCTGAGCTACCCGCTGTACCTGGTGATCGTGCTCTTCGTGCTGCTGAACTTCTCGTGGTTCCGGGACATGGCGCCCGCCATTCTCGACCGGCCCCCGGGCAAGAGCCTGATCAACCCGTTCGACATCACCGCACTGCGCGACTTCAATCTGCTCTACGTCATCATCGGCATCCTGAGCAGTATCATCAACCGCATGGGCTGGTCCGGCAACCTGGGGTATTCCGTGTCGGCCAAGAACGCCCATGAACAGAAAATGGCCGGGGTGCTTGGTTCCTGGCGCAGCGGGTTCGAGAACATGATGTTCCTGCTGCTGGCCATCGTGGGGCTGACCTACCTGAATTCCGACAAGTACCAGGGCGGTCCGCGCGGCGCCGTGGCCTGCCGGACCGAACTGGCGATCAAGGCGGTCAACGACGTGGCCGCCGGCGAGCAGTTCGCGCCAGTCCGCGTTGAAATCGTCGGATATCTCCAAACCGGTGTTGTCACACCCGAGATGCAGGCCCTGCTCGACAAGACGGCGGCGATAAAGGTCAGGGAAGAGGCCGAGAAGGCCAGGCTCCGCTACGTCGGCCGCGAGGAGGGGGACAGCGGCGCCGCGGTTGCCGCGCCGCCCAACGCGGCGGAGGAGAAGCAGGCGGCCCGCGAGGCGCGCGTCGACAAGGCGAAGAACGCCATTCGCGCGGTCGATCCGGGCGCCGCGCAGACATACGGGACGATCTTCGGGCAGATGCGCGTGCCCATGGCGCTGCGCTTCATCATGCCGATCGGCATCATCGGGATCTTCGCGTTCCTGTGCATTTTCCAGATGGTGACGTGCGACTCGTCCTACATGCTTTCTTGGGGCAGCATCCTGGTCCAGGACGTCATCCTGCCATATCGCAAAAAACCGTTCACCCCAAAGCAGCAGCTTTTGCTGCTGCGGATCCTGATCGCTTCGGTGGCCACCTTCGCCTTCTTCTTCAGCTACTTCTTCGGGCAGGTGGACTACATCCTGATGTTCTTCGCCATCACCGGGGCCATCTGGCTGGGGGGCAGCGGTCCGTGCATCGTTGGCGGCCTTTACTGGAAACGCGGCACTACGGCGGGGGCCTGGGTCGCGCTGATCGGCGGTTCCATCCTCGCCGTGGCGGCCATCCTCGTGCAGAAGCTCTGGGTCCCTAACATCTATCCCTGGCTGCATGCGCATGGGATGGTTGAGTCGCTCGCCGTCTGGCTCGAACGCTGTTCCGCGCCCTTCGAGCCCATCATCAGATGGCGCATGAGCAGCGATAAGTACCCCATCAACTCCCAGGAGGTCTATGGCATCACGATGCTGATCTCGATCGGGCTCTACGTGGTCGTGTCGCTGCTCACCTCCACGCGGGGGCGGGTTTTCAACATGGACCGCATGCTCCACCGCGGGCAGTATCACCGCGAGGGCATCCGTTCAGAGAAGCCTCGCCTCGCCTGGCGCACCCTCTACGCCTACCTGCTCGGCATCGACAACCAGTACACGCGCGGTGACAGGATCCTGGCCTGGTCCGTCTTCGTCTGGTCGTTTGGGTGGGGCTTCCTGTGCTGTTTCGTGGGGGTCGCGATCTGGAACTTCGTCAGCCCCTGGGGGAACGTCGGCTGGTCGCGCTGGTTCTTCCTCAACAACTTCATTCTGGCGGGCGCGATCGCCACGGTCTCGACGGTCTGGTTCATGATCGGCGGCGTCCGCAATCTGCGCCGGTTGTTCCGGGATTTGAAGCACAAGGATACCAACGTGCTCGACGACGGCCGCGTCGTGGGTCACGTCTCGGCGGATGACGTGCCGTTGGTCGAGCAGGTCGAGAAGGACGAAGGATAAACTTTGAATGCGGCTGTCGTCTGGGGATGGGGGGCGTCTCCAGGACGATGCAAATATCGAACAGGGGAGAAAGCGAGTGACCATGGACGGTCGCCGGTTGCCTGGCAAGGTGGAGTTCTCGCGGGAGAACTTCGTCATCATCGCGGATGCGAACAGCGCCGCGGACCCGGAGTACGTGGAGCTGTTTCGGCAACATCCGCTCGCGGACGGCCTGCGGGACATCTCCACCTGCTATGCCTACGAGCCGGCCGACTTGGACGGCCTGTTCGCCATGCTCCGCTCCGGGGAGATCTCCTTCGCCTGCGTAGGGTGGCTCCTGTTCAGCCCCTTTTTCACCAAGGCCGCCGCACAGAAAGGGCTGAGCGCCCGGGAGTACGCCGACGAGCTTTATGCGGCTTGCGCCGCGATAAACGCGGAGCTTGGTTACCGGGCGGCTTGGATCGAGGTCTACGGCGAGATCGGCAACAGCATCTACTGGCCGAAGGACCAGCTCTTCTCCCGCAGCGGGGCGCTCGAGTACTTCCGGGCCTACCTGCGGGACGGCCGCATGCTGACCGAACACTGGAGCCGCCAGGTTCCGGCCGCGGCGATGAACTACTATGCGCATGCGAAATCGGTGTCGGAGGACTTCCGGGCCTTGCCTGTCTACTATAGCGAAGGAACGTTGTTCAGCATCCAGGAGGCGTACCGGAACGGTTTCCCGCTGGTTGCCTATGAGTCTCAGTGCTGCACGATGAACCAGACCCAGACCGGCCTGGCGTTCGCCCGCGGCGGGGCCAAGGCGTACAATGCCTGGTGGGGGGTGGACATCTCCCCCTGGACGGGCGGCCCTCTCGGCGAACTGTGCGCAGTCAACGCCCTCGGGCGCTGGCGTGCCGGCGTGACCCCCGACCACA
>JAQULY010000365.1 GCA_028718445.1 Kiritimatiellia bacterium | reverse complement strand
TGATCTCCTGGCGGTCCATTCGCCTCCTCGCCTACGGACCGTCTGCGGACGTCGGTGCGTCGGGCTCTGAAATTAGCAGATCGTCACGCCACGCACCGCTGTTGTCGCTCCCGGCAGCCCGACAGGCGGACGGGTGGGGGGCTGCATCGCGGCCGGACAAAGGCAACCGGAATCAGGTTGCACGATCGTCAAAAAAAGGTATGCTGGCTTGATGTTGGCAGACGCAATCCGACCTGGAGGGGAGGTCCAGAGTGTGAGGTGTCTCCCGCGCGGCGGCAATTCGCCGGGGGACATGCGTGGCCGGTTTGTTTTGGCATATTTCAACAGTAAACAGGCTCAAACATGGTGCCCGAGGGGGGAGTCGAACCCCCATGCCGGCATAACCCGGCTGCGGATTTTAAGTCCGCTGCGTCTGCCATTTCGCCACTCGGGCCGTGGCTTTAATTCAAGCCTACTTACTGGCCGGAAACAAGTAAAATGACATACGAGGATGCCGCGCAACAATTGAGGGCAGAAGAGCAGGAGCATCTGCTGCGCTTCTGGAAGACGCTGGCGGAGGAACAACGCCGGCGCCTGCTGGAGCAGATCGCGCTGCTCGACTTTGCCGCTATCCGGCGCATGCGCGCGTTGCTGGAGCAACGCGCAGCCGGGGTCCGGCATGGCGATGCCGTGCCGGCCGATGTGGTCGAGATGCTTCCGCAGGAACGCGCTGCGGCCACGGCGCGCGGCGAACAGGAACTGCGCGCCGGCAAGGTCGGAGTGCTGCTGGTGGCGGGCGGGCAGGGCTCCCGCCTGGGATTCGAGGGTCCCAAAGGCGCCTTTCCGATCGGCCCCGTGAGCAATGCCGTGCTCTTCCATTTCCATGCGCGCAAGGTGCTGGCCCTGGGTCGCGCCTACGGCGCCCGGCTGCCCTTCTACATCATGACCAGCGACAGCAACGACGCCGCCACGCGCGCCTGTTTCGCTGAGCATGGTTTCTTCGGCCTGGACGCCGGGGATGTCTGTTTCTTCCAGCAAGGCATGTGGCCGGCGCTCGATCCGCGCGGCCGCGTGATCATGGATGCGCCGGACCACGTCTTCATGAGCCCGGACGGGCACGGCGGTCTGCTGTCCGCACTGGCCTCCAGCGGCGAATTGGCCGACATGGAGCGGCGCGGCCTCTCCACCATTTTCTATCAGCAGGTTGATAACCCGCTGGTGGAGGTGGCCGATCCGGCCTTCGTCGGCCTGCACCTGCTGCGCGGCGCCGATCTCTCCATCAAGGTCTGCGCCAAGCGCGATCCGCAGGAGGGACTGGGGGTCGTGGTCAAACGCGACGGGCGTTACGGCATGGTCGAGTATACCGAGCTCACCGACGAGCAGAAGCAGCGCCGCCGCGACGATGGCGAACTTTACTTCCGGTATGGCAGCGTGGCCATTCACCTCTTCGCGCTGCCGTTTCTGCGCCGCGAGGCCGAGACGGAACTGCCGCTGCACATGGCGCACAAGAAGATTCCGGTCTGCGACGACCATGGACACACGACGACGCCGAAGGCGCCCAATGGCTACAAGTTCGAGAAATTCATCTTCGATGTACTGCCGCACGCCGATACGCTGATCAACCTGGTTTTTGATCGCCATGACGAGTTCTCGCCCGTCAAGAACGCGACCGGACCGGACTCTCCCGCCACCTGCAAGCGCGACTTGATCGCCAAGTGGGCACGCTGGCTGACCGAGGCCGGCGTGGAGGTGCCGCGCGGCGCGGACGGTCACCCGCTCATGCCGGTGGAAATTGACCCCGCCTTCGCGCATTCGCCCGCCTCGCTGCGCGCCCGGCTGGCTCGAATGTCACCACCCGATCTGTCTGGCCCGCTCTGGTTGCGCGACCCGTGAAACTTCCGTCGCCTCATCTGTATGCCCAACTGGCGGGTAAGCCGCGACGCGTCAGTCTGACCTTGTTCTACGCGCTGGCCGGATCCGCGGTGGCGATCGTTTTCCTGAAGGGCACCCATTGGCTCTACAACTCGATCTATCCGGCCCTGGCGCGGCAGGGCATGTGGGTCTTTCTGGGCGGCAGCCTGGCCGCAATCGTGATCTCATCCCTGCTGGTGGGATTGTTGCTGGGCAAGGTGCGTCCCGATGCCGCCGGCAGCGGCATCCCGCAGTTGAAGGCCGCCTATTGGTATGACATGGGGCGGCTACCGTGGCGGGCCGCCTGGGTCAAGGTGGTGGCCGGCGTCATCAGCCTGGGCGGCGGCGCCAGCCTGGGGCGCGAGGGGCCGACGGTCTATGCCAGCGGCGCGGCGGCCTCGGCGCTGGCGGGAGCGCTGCGGATTTCGCCGGTGCAACGGCGCGCCGCCAGCCTCGCCGGCGCGGCGGCCGGCCTGGCCGCCGCCTTCAACACGCCGCTGGCGGCCATTACCTTCGTGCTGGAAGAAATCCTGGACGATCTCGACAGCCGGCACCTTGGGCCGGCCCTGCTGGCGGCCGTGACCGGCGCCTTCTGCACCTGGGTCGCTTGCGGCCGCAATCCGGCCTTCGCGGTGCCGGGCGTGGACGCGGTGACCTGGCGCAGCTATCTGCTGGCGCCGTTGGCGGCGACGTTGGCCGCGGGCGCCGCGATCGCCTTCCAGCAGAGCACGCTACGACTGCGCCTGCGAATCCGGGCGCGAAGCGATGTGCCGGCCATGCTCCGTCCGCTCGTCGGCGGGATGTGCGTCTGGGCGCTGGGGGCAGCCGTCTTTCTCCTGAGCGGGCGGCTCGGGGTCTTCAGCCTCGGGTACGATGACCTGGCGGCGGCCCTGGCCGGCAACGTGGCGTGGCGGGTAGCCTTGCTGTTGCTGGCGGCCAAACTGGCGGCAACAGTGCTGGCGTACGCCTGGGGCGGCTGCGGCGGCATCTTCGCGCCGACACTCTTCCTGGGCGCCATGGCCGGTCTGGTGGTGGCAGGATTTGCGCGCGTATCGGGGATGGCGCTGGGCGACGACGCCGATTTGCTGCTGGCGCTGGTCGGCATGAGCGCCTGTTTCGGGGCGACCGTGCGCGCACCATTGACGGCGTTGCTGATGGTCTTCGAAATGACCCACCGCTACGAAATCGTGCCGGCGCTGATGATCGGGACGGCAGTCAGCCAAGCGTGCGCGCGCCTCTTTGGCGGACGCTGGAACTTCTATGACGCGGTGCTGGAACAGGACGGCATCGTTCCGCCAAAAGCGCTGACGACCGGGCGCGCCACAGGCAAGGCTACGGTGTAACCGCTGACGGTCGCGACCTGATCTTGATGGCCATGTCGCGGCTAAGCGGCGGGAAGGCCGCCGTCAGGCGATTGTCTACGGCGCGGATCTCGCTGCGTTTGATGGCATGGCCGGTCTCGGTGTCCCAAAACTCCACCCGGTAGAGCGTGTTGGAGCATCCCTGCCAAGTGAACTGCAGGTTCTCGATGGGTGGATCCATGGGCTTGCCTTCGCCGGCGAAACAAGGGCGGATGAAGACCCATCCCAGGGCCAGATCGGGCGACGCCTGGCAGACGCTGTCCACTTGGGCGGGGGCGACGGCCGTGCCGTCCGACATGGCCAGCGTCAGCTTCACCGGGCTCAAGCGCGGGTCGCGCCGGTCAACGTCCGCCATGAAGCGCGCCAGTCCGGCATACATGCCGTAGAGATTCTGCTCCTCGACGACCTGCCACCACCAGAAGAGCGGCGCGCCGGCGAGCGTGGTCGCCATGGACGACCAGAGCGCGGCATGCAGTTCGCGCTTGAGATGCGTCAGCCCGGCGGCCATCGAGGAGCCGCCGAACTCGGTGATCAGCACGGGCTTGGCGAACGGCGCGTAAAAAGCGGCCGTGCCCGAGATCAGTTGCACGATGTGGAGCGGATCGGGGCTGCCGTGGTAGGCGTCCACGGCGCAGTGATCCAGTTGCGGCAGCTTCGCCAGTTCGGGGTTGGTGATCTGGTAGTTGTCAGACAGGTGCGTGGAAATCAAGTGGCGGTTGGGATCGGTCGCACGCAGGTAGTCACCCATCTGCCGGTGCCACTCGATGACGCGCGGGTCGAAATGCGTGCGCGGGCTCTGGCCCGGGGCGCCGGCCAGATCGAGTTCGCTCCAGAGTTCCCAGGAGAAGATCGTCGTGTCCCAGCCCCAGCGCGCCACGATGTAACGCAACAGGCGGCGCTGCAATTGCAGCGCGCGCGGGTCGTCGAAAAAGGACATCAGTGCGGCGGATGGAATGAAGCCGCCGCGCGCCTCGTTGTAGGGATGGTCGGGCCACTCGCCGTCGTACCAGGTGCCGACGCGGCCGTGGTTGTTGAGCGCCAGGTTGATGCGGATGTGTTGCTCCCGCGCCCAGCGCAGCACCTCATCCAGATCCCAGGCGTTGCCCAGATGGTAGTCGCCGGCGCCATGGTAACCGGGACTGACGGGTGACCATTCCAGCCCCAGCGACCATGAACACATCCAGACTTCGGCCAGGTTCTCGCCCGCCGCGCGCATGTCGCGAAAATAGCGTTGATAGGCGAGGCTGCCCTCGGGGTGGCGGAAACGCCAGGGAAACTGCGTGTCCATGCGGCTGTCGAACGGAGAGCGGGTGTTGTGGCCGATCGGAAAGAATGGTTGGGCGTTGTCCAGTTCGAAATGCAGCGGCGCGCGCCGGGACACGCGCACGAAACCGGGGTCGTCGGAAGGACGCGCCACAAAGCTGCCTGGGCCCCACGTGGCGGAGCCGTAGGCGTCCTTGGCGGTCAGTGTATACTTGTGTATGCCCGGCCGGGTCGGGCAGTAACGCACACGCCACTCCGGGCGGCCCTGCGGCAGCAACTGTTCGCCCACACTGTCGGCGAGACGGAAGTAGTCCTGCAGGTAGAAACCGTAGACCAGGTTGGTGCGGCCGTCGGGCGTCTCAATGCTGGCGGAGACGTCAATGACCTCCGGATCGAAGGGATCGGCGTAGCGATCCGGCAGATCGAAACGCGCCTCGAAGAGGCCGTAGCACGGCACGCTGCCGGCATTGAGGCGTAGATTGCGGATCGCCGGCAGGCTGCCGGGCGGGGGATTGGTGACAATCAGGTTGGCTTGTGCCACACGAAAGACTCCGGTGTAGGCAGCCGTCTCGGGCGGGGCCATCAGCCTGGGCGCGGTGAAGACGCGCAGCCCGACGAATTCAGGCTTGAGTCGCACGCGCTGGTGCCAGACTGTGTGGTGGCCGACCGGCTGCCAGGAAGTAGCCCCTGCCTCGAAGTCGAAATCCCACCGGTTCGTGCCGGACACCAGTGCCGGCACGCGCAGCGACTGGTACCAGCGTCCGTCGCGGTCCTTGAGAAAGGCGAGTAACTGCGCCACCATGGGCGCCTGATCCGGCCAGATCAGGCTGCCCTGGAGTCTGACGCCGCGGACCCAGTCGTTGGAGGGCGCGAACAAATAGAGATCGGACTGCCCCGGCAGGACCAGCGGCACCGACAGCGCCGCCGGCACCGCCGACTGTCGGTTGGTGGTCAGGCCGGTCAGCAGCGGTACGATCTCCGCGGCAGCCGGCCGCGCCAGCCAGGCGGCCAGCAGGATACAGCGCAGGATATGGGAGGGTTTAGGATGCGAGTGCATGGGTCGGTTTCAAAAGCCAGCTTAGCACAAGACATGCCAAGGGTGTCCGCACTCCGATCGAACCGCCAGGTCAAACGCATCCAGTTCGTAGCCACAATCGCGCATATTCCAAATCAGAAAATCAGGAAAGCACGAAAAAACCTGGGAATTCATGAGTTCCTGAGTTCCCAATTCTGTGTCGAAATATGGTTGGCTGAGAGTAGTCTCGAAGAAGACTTGCGACGAAGCGTAGACGACGAAGCGTGGGACGACGAAAGCGACGAAGTGTGGTCTGGCCTGAATAGGAGCCGCAAGTGTGGCAGAACACTTTGGCCATGCGAGAGTAAAAGTCTACCAGACTCCCACACTTCGTCGCACGCTTCGTCGTCTACGCTTCGT
>JAQULY010000364.1 GCA_028718445.1 Kiritimatiellia bacterium | reverse complement strand
AACTGGCCGCCAGCAACGACCGCTATGTCCGGTTGATGGCCGACTTCGACAATTTCCGTCGCCGGGTGGCGCGCGAGCGCACGGAGGTGATTCAGCGCGCCAACGAAAATCTGCTCACCGAACTGCTGCCGGTGCTGGACCACTTCGAACTGGCCATCGCGCGCGCGCCCGACGCCACGCTTCCTTACGTCGAGGGGGTGCGCATGGTTTACGACCAGATGGCGTCCGTGCTGTCCAAGGCCGGCCTGCAGGCCTTCGATGCCGGCGGCGTCACTTTCGACCACACCTGCCACCATGCCATCGCCTATCAGAACTCCGACAGCGTGCCCGAGAACGGCGTGATCATGCAGACGCGCCGCGGTTACCGGCTTGGCGACCGCATTCTCCGGCACGCCAACGTGATCGTCTCCAGCGGCGCGCCGCAGACGGAACCAGCCGCGCCGCCGGCCCCTGCCGGCGAAGCGGTTCCCGAGGGCGACGCGGTCACGCCACCGACGGACACCGCTCCCTCCTCAACCTAGCGCCCGGCCTGCACTTGCGCCACCGCCCAAACACTGTCTGACATCAATTCATGCCCAACAAACGCGACTACTACGAATTGCTTGGCGTCAGCCGCGCCGCGACCGCCGACGAAATCAAGAAGGCCTATCGCAAGCTGGCGATGCAGTACCATCCCGACCGTAACCCCGACAACAAGGAGGCGGCCGAGAAGTTCAAGGAAGTGTCCGAGGCCTACGAGGTGCTGAGCGACGCGAACAAGCGCCAGCGCTATGACCAGTTCGGCCATGACGGCGTGAAGTCCACCTTCGGCCCCGGCGGCTTCGACTTCTCGCGCGATTTCACGCACATGTCGGACTTGCAGGACCTGCTCGGCAACCTGTTCGGCGGCGGCATGTTCGGCGACTTCTTTGGCGGCGGCACACAACGCCGCCGCTCACGTGGCGGCGCCACGCGCGGCGACGACCTGCGGTTTGACTTGGAGATAGACCTGGAAGAGGCGATCTTCGGTTCGGAACGCAGCATGGACCTGCCGGTCAGCGAAGCGTGCGGCGAGTGCGAGGGCAGCGGCGTGGCCAAGGGCGCGGCGCGCGAAACCTGCCGGCAGTGCGGCGGCCACGGCAGCGTGGTTTCGGACGGCGGCTTCATCCAGTTCCGCCAGACATGCCCGGTGTGCCGCGGCGAAGGCACGATCGTGCGCAATCCCTGCCGCGCCTGCGGCGGAGCGGGTCGCGTCAAGACCCGCCGGCGACTCTCGCTGCGCATTCCTCCGGGCGTCGAGACCGGATCGCGCCTGCGCGTCTCCGGCAAGGGCGAGGGCGGCCTGCACGGCGGACCGGCCGGCGATCTTTACGTGGTGCTGCACGTGCGCGAACACGAACTCTTCAGCCGACAGGGCGAGGACCTGCTCTGCAGCGTGCCCGTCCCGCCGCATCTGGCGGCTCTGGGAGGCGACCTTTCGGTCCCCACACCTGACGGCCTGGCGACCCTGAAGCTTCCTCCGGGCACTCCCAACGGCAAGATCTTCCGCCTGCGCGGCAAGGGCGTGCCCAGCCTTGACGGCAGCGGCTCGGGCGATCTGCACGTGCGTATCGAGATCGAGGTGCCCACACATCTCTCCAGCGGCCAGCGCCGCGCGATGCAGTCCTTCGCCGACAGTTGCCAGGAGTCCAACTTCCCCGGCATGGCCGAGACGCGCAAGCGCGCCGCCCAGTTCATGGAGCGGCGCGACGCGCTCCGCAAGGCCGACCGGTGAGGGAGCTGACGCCATGCACCGGCATTTCGTCACACCGGCGCAGTTGAACGAGCCCGTGCTGACGCTGCCGCGCGACGAGGCGCGCCACTTGCTGGACGTGCTGCGGGTGCGGGTGGGCGAGGCCGTCGAGCTGTGCGATGGCGCGGGCCGGCGCGTCAGTTGCCGTGTCTCCGCGATGGCGCGCCACGGGCTGACGTTGGAGCATGTCGCCGCTCCGTCGAGCTTGCCTCCCCTGCCCTGCCGGCTGACCCTCTGTGCCTGCGTCTGCAAGCGCATGGACTGGACGATCGAGAAGGCGGTCGAACTGGGCGCGGCGCGCATCGTGCCGGTGCTCTCGGAACGCTGCGTCATCCGCCTCGATGGGGAGGCCGACCGACTCGACAAACGCGCGCGCTGGGAGCGCGTGGCGCTGGATGCGGCGCGGCAGTGCGGCGCCGCGTGGCTGCCGCGGATCGAGACGCCGCTGCCGTTTGCCGAGGTCGTGGCGCTGCTGGCCGGCTGCCGTCCGCTGCTGGTCGCGGCGCTGACGCCCGACGCGCGCCCGTTGCGCACGGCGCTGACGGACTGGCGCAGCCGCCCGGCGCCGGCGGAAGCCGCTTGGGTGACGGGTCCCGAGGGCGACTTCACGCCCGGAGAATTGCAGGAACTGAAGGCGGCGGGTGGCGAACTGGTGTCGCTTGGCCGCCAGGTGCTGCGTGCCGAGACCGCGGCGATCTACGGGCTCTGCGTGTTGGGCGCGGAGTGGTGCTATCAAGTATGACGGTGACGCCAACCGCCCGTCGCCAACGCGACCGTCACGTAGACCAGCGCCGCAAGTTCAACGATCGTCGCCCCGGCCGGCCAGCCCGGCGCATAGCTTACGAAAAGACCTCCAAGCGTCACGGCCATGCCGAACAGCACCGCCAGCAGAATCATGCGGTCGAGGCGGCTGGTGAGCAGGCCCGCGGTGGCGGCCGGCAGGGTCAGCAGCGCCAGCGCCAGCACGATACCGACCACCTTCACGAGCAGAAAGATCGTCACGGCGGTCAACACCATGAACAGCAACTCGTGCGCGACGACACGCACGCCGCGCAGGCGCGCGATTTCGACGCTGAAGCCGATCGCCAGGAAGCGGTTGTAGCAGAGGGTCACCAGCCCGACCACCAGCACATCCAGCACGGCCATCAGGATCAGTTCCCGCGGCGTGACCATCAGAATGTTGCCGAACAGGTAACTCATCAGGTCGGTCTGGTATCCTGGCGTAACGGCCATGAAAGAGACGCCCAGAGCCATGCCGACCGCCCAGACGGCGCTGAGCACTGAGTCGGCGCGATGGCGTCCGCGCAAGGTCACGAAACCGACCAGCAACGCTGCACCGACCGCCGCCAGCAGGGCGCCTAACGCGGGCGACATCCAGGCAACGCCATGGGCGCGCTGCAGGAAAATAGCCAGACCGACCCCGGCCAGGACGCAGTGCGAGATGGCGCCGGCCAGGTAGGTCGTGCGCCGTACAACCACCCAGCAGCCCACGACGCCGGCCGGAAGCGCCGCCAGCAGTCCCGCCAATACGGCGTATTGCAGGAAGCGATACAGACGCAGGTCGTTGAAGAAGGCCGGCAGGTCCAAGCGTGCGCTCCAGTGTCAGTGGCGTTGCGACATAAGCACACCATATCCCGGCCCACGATGCAAGCCTGCACGGCGCGTGGGGCCCCTCAGGCAAAACCGCAGATTGCCGAATACTGAACCGCAGAATATCGAAGGATGGCCAGCCAGTTCGGAATCCAGACTTCGAGAGTGTCTGCGCCGCTGTTGACAAGACCATTCACCACGCCTACCCCGCCACGGCGGAGGTGTCGCTGTTGCGCGCGACCATCTCCACCAGGCAGAAGAGTTTCTCGATTTCCATGCGGATGTCGAGGTTGTGTACGATGCACTGCGCATTGCTGCGCAGGCGGTCGGCAGTGCCTCTTGGTCGCACACTTCGTCCCACACTTTGTCGGTTACGCGTCGTCGCACCGCTTCGTCGTCTCAAGGAACCTGGCGGTGACTATTCACTCACAGATTCTACGGAAGACTCCGAATTTCATTGGTTTGGCGGACGAATTGGATACGTTTGCCCTGGCCGGCCGGCTTGACTGGCGGCGGCAACGCGCCGTAAAGTAAATATGTGGATTCCGCTACCCGCTTCGTTTTGGGGGCTAATACCATGTTGGCGAAAGGAAGGAAAGGATGAACTACACGTTCTTCGCTATCGCGTGCTACATCGTCATGAGGGGATTGCAGGTCCTGTTCGAGGAGAAGCTCCAGGCGAAATGGTGCAAAACCCTGATCAAGACTGTCACGATCATCATGCTATACGCTGCGCTCGCGAGCCTGGTTGTGTGGTACAAGGAAATTCCGTTCCTCGGTTTCAACCCCAACAAGTAGTCTGGGCTCACAGACTGAGAAACGACATCGCCAACAACGGCCTGCTCATGTATTGCGCATCCGCGCGGACGCGGGTTCGCAAACGGAGAGGCCGGACGTTCGGCAAGAAGAGGAGAATGATGAAGGCAAATCTCACGTTGTACGCAACGACGGGTGCCATCGCGCTAGCGCTGTTCGTTATCGGATGTTCATCGGTCACGATTGAACAGCCGCTCAGCGCGCATCCAACACCGGTGGACAAGGACAAGTTCGAAGGTACATGGCTCGTCGAGAAGAGCGCCGTCGACGTGAAATTCGCCAGCAATGGTGTGGCTCGAATTGCAGGAACGGAATGGGAGGAGGATCACTTCCGCCTTGTTCAGGGCGAAATGATCGTCACCGAGGGCAAAGAGAACAAATACATATCGATCCGGTTTGAAGAAGATGGAGTCTGGACGAACTGGTACTACTTTATTCAGTACAAGTTCACAGACAGCGGTGATCTTGTGCTCTGGTTGCCGAACGCCGATGCATTTGAGACAGCGATCAAGACAAACGCCCTTCAGGGCTTGGTCACAAAGGAACAGTACAGCAAGAGCATCAACGTAACCAACGCACCCGCCGCGCTGCTTGACTTCATGGATGATCCTGAGGGGAGAGACTTGTTCGGGTACAGAGAACCAATAGTTCTCAGGAGAATCGCTGCACCGTAGAAAGCCGAACAAACACCTGAACGCGACAAGTAAAAGGCCGCGCTTCGCTTGCCTTCCCCTTGCGCGTCAGGTGAAGCGATGGGGCAAACAAGGAGAATGAGTATGCGAAGGATTACATGCTTGGCGATTCTGGCAGTGGGCGTTGCCGTGGGCGAGGCCGCTTCCGCCGAGGCCATTTCTTTGTCACTCCCTGAATTGTCCTGGTCACTGGAAATCGCCGTACCCGGCTTCGTTGTCAAAGGGAAGGAGATCGCACCCAGCGGAGAGGCGGCGAGGTTTCAGGCTGTGAGCGAGGGAAGTGGTGTCGTGTTGTCGGGATTTCTCGAAAAGGCGGCCAAGAAGGGCGACTCCAAGGCATGCCGTGATTACTACTGGAGCAGGGCAAGGCAAAGCCCCTTCAAGAAGGAACAGATCGGACTGCGTGAATCCGGCCCGATGGCCATCGTTGAGTACATTGTACCCGACTATCCACCAGAAGGACTACAAGAAGGCCGCGATGCAATACGATAAGGCCCTGGAACTTGAGAAGCAAAAACCATCTTTTCCGCGGACCATGTGGCTTGTGTTGGTTGATCAACTGGGGATGTCCTACGGCATCTCCGGGGATCCGGCGAAGGCCCAACGTCTCTATGAATGGGCGGTGACGCAAGAAGCAGAGTACCCCATGTTCTACTACAATCTGGCGTGCTCCTTCGCTGAGATGGACAAGCACGACGATGCCATCAAGAATCTGCGACTTGCGTTCAAGTACAAGGGGAACTCGATACCTGGAGAGTCCGTCCCCGATCCCCGGACAGACTCGTCCTTTGAAAAGTATCTCGAGAGTCCGGAGTTCAAAGCGGCACTAGAGCAGATGAAATGAGAGGCCCGAACCACCGGCGCCAGGTTACGCTTCGCGCCCCTGCGCCGGAACGTTGGCAGAAGAGAAGGCAGCTGTGAACGATTGTGACGACTCATCAAACGTCCGGTCAGTGGAAATTGACTGTATCCGAACCTGGATTGACGTGCTAACCCATGCAATGGACCGGTCGGCCGACTCATCGGGCCAGCAACCGGAACGTCATTCCGCCGCCGTGCCCTTCAGTTTTGACTGTGGCGGCCGCTCCAGCCGGGAATGGCTGAAGGCACAGAACGCC
>JAQULY010000363.1 GCA_028718445.1 Kiritimatiellia bacterium | reverse complement strand
CGCCGGGCGTTCAGGGTCGCGCTGGTAGCGGAACAACCACCACAGCAGCGAGAACTGGCGTTTGTCGGCCGCCGGATCGGAGTCATAGGTCATAGCCGGGAAGATGTCTATGCTGGTCGCCCCGTTCAGTCTTTCGTGATGGTACAGCCGGAAGAGCACGCGCCGGCGCGTGTAGTCATAAGGCGCGCTGCCGGTCGGTTGATGCCCGCGTTCGTGGCGATAGTCGTAGAGACAATAGAGTAGATTGCCGTTGGCGCGTTCCCAGGATCCGGTGTCGTTTCGGTCAGACTTGAAGTCCCAGAGCGGGAAAAACCGGCATTCGCGATGGTGCCGCGGCTCCTTGGCGTTCGCAACCGTGTCATTGGCATTCGATTTCGGGATGGTTGCGTACGTCTTGATGTAATCGTAGCCCGCTCCCTGCGCCAGCAACAGCAGGTTGAGCCGCCAGCCGGTGCGCGCCGTGGCTGGGTCGTCGAGCATCGCCGCGGGGTCGCTGCGCCAACGCTCGTGCGCGAAAAGCAACGGAAAGCGCGTGCGCGATGCGCGTGACGTGTGCCGGTAGTTGCCGAATATCAGGAACGAGCCGTGCGACAGTTCGCGCACCGGATCCGCGGCGTAGCTGTACAACGGCCACAGCCAACTGCCGCGTTCGTGACCTGAGCGCGTTCCCAGCAGCGGTGTTAGCCAGAAGCGGGACGTCACACCTTCGCTCGCCCAGTGACCGACCAGAGGCGTCAGCAGCGTGTCGTGATCGTAGTAATAGAGCGGCACGAGATGCCCCGTGTCCGAAGTCTCCTGCTCACCCCAGCGCGCCCTGAACAGCCCCAGCAAGCCCAGAACCTCGCCGCCGTCGTCCGCGCCATGCCAGGCGGACAGCAGCGGCGGCAAGACGCGCGTGCGCCCGGCATCGGCGTTCCAGGAGGCATAGAGCGGCGATACGAAGGTGTCGTCACGGCGGTCGGCGTAGAAAAGCGGGAAGAGATGACTGGAGCCTGCTTCGCTCCCGCCGCTGGCGTGCGCCAGACCGGCCAGCCCCCAGCAGTCCCAGCGGTTGGTGCGGGAGGCGTAGGCTGACAACAGCGGCGGCAGCAGGCGCGTCATGCCGGCGCCGTCGTTGTGCCAGGCGCTGTAGAGGGGCGATAGCAACCGATCGCGCCGATGGTTGTAGGTGTAGAGCGGCAGGAGCCAGTGTGATGTGCCCGCCGCGTCCCACGTGGCGTGGAAGACCGGCCCGCCCAACCACAGGTCGCCGCCGTCGTCGCGCCGCCGCCCGCCCGAGAGTAGCGGATAGACCGCCCAACTCCGGTGCGATGTATCGGTCCACCAGCCGCCCAGCGCAGTCACGAAAGTGGATCCAGCCGGGCTGCTATCGGCATAGTAGAGCGGCAACAGACACGACCAACGCGTATCGTCCGACACACTTGCGCCCTCCGAATAGATGGGTGTGTAGAGCGCCCTGCCGGCCGGCGACTGGCGGTGGATCGCCAACGGCGTGAACATGTGCCAGCAAGCGCCGTTCGAGGCCGTGGCCGAGGCATAGAGCGGTGACAGGAACAGTCGGCCTTCGGTCGTTTCACGGCTGTAGTAGAACGGCAGCAGACGGCTGCCGCGCCCGGCGGCGTCGCGCCGGTGGCCATAGAGTCCCAGCAGCGCCGTGGCGCATGACGATTCGGGCGAACTGACGCCCCACCCGAGCAACGGCAAGGCATACCAGGCGGTTGCCTCGTCCTCACGATCGTGCCGCCAGCCGCCCAGTAGTGTGCCCAAGGTGTGCGCATCCGCACCACGCGTATCGTGGAAGATCGGAAGCAACGTCCAGGACTGCGATGCCTTGCCCCAGGTATGCCATGCGAGCGGCCAAAGGGCGTAGCTATGGCCCGTCTCGCGCGACGGCTCCTCGTAGGACCCGTATAGCGGCCACAGACGCCAGCCGCGTTCATCGTCATACGACTTGGCGTTGAAGAACGGCCACAGCAGGTGCAGGCTGTGCTGCTCGCGATCGCGGAAATAGCACCATAACGGCCAGAGCGAGTCCGACCCTTTGCCGTCCTCGGCGAAGGGGTCGTCAAAGTGCCAGTAGAGCGGAAACACAACGCGGTGGTCATCACTCCAGAAGAATGGGAAGACGCGATGCTCGCCGCTGCGCAAGTCGAAACGCGCGAGCGGCCAGAGCACATTGTAAACGCGCTCTTCCTCGTCCAGGTTCTCGACCGAGAAGATCGGCCGTATGGCCAGGCGGTCGTCAGTGTATTCGCCGATGGGCCACAACACGGAGAGCGCAGGATCGCGGTAATAGAGCAGCGGCCAGAGGTTGACGCGGTTCTCCGCCGGCCCGACGCGTTTCGTATATTCGCCGCTGTAGAAGGGCGTGCCCTTCATGGCGGTGGTGCTGCAACCGCACATCGCCAGTGCCAACAGCACCGTACCCGCCGACCGCCGGAACTCACGCCATTTACCGCTGCTAGTACCAGCGCCGCGCATCGGACACACTAATGCCTCCATCTGCGCCCCCCGGTTGTCCCCTACGTTCTGTCTGGAGCTTAACATTACCCGTACTCAACTCTCAACTTTGACCGTTCAACTCTCAACGTCTGAATTCACGGGGCCATCGCCTCCATCACGCCCGCATGGTGCAGGAAGAACGGCGCATTCCACAGGTTGAGGGATTCCTGCTCGCGTAGCGGGAGGAACCGTTGGACATCCTGCCGGGCCACGGCCCAGTCAACCTGTCCAATCACTGTTTGCAGGGTTTCGACCATCCAAGGCCACGTTACACTCGTCCGGCGACTGGCCCAGGGCCCCTGCTGATCAAGCGCATGCTCCAGCAGGGCAAGATCCGGGCGAACTTTATGGGATACGTACCAGACAAAATCGTACCAGTCGCGTCCCTTGACGTATGAACGGCAGAGTAGCGCATGCATTTTCAGCGCGAAACTTGACTCGAGGGTCTGAGTCGTCAGGGGTATTGTCACGGGAAAGGTGATGTAGCTGGTGGTGAAGGCCGATCCTGCCGGAGGATTGGTGTCGATCTCCAGCTTGATGCGGAGTTTACGGGCGTGATACCGCTCGAACGGTAATTCCAGCGTCAGAAGCTTCCCGAAGGAGTCGGTCTTCAGAAAGGCCTTTCGCACCGCCGTTGCGGCCTCGGCCTTGTCCTGGATCTCGAAGACAATCCCCTCCTGGGCGCAGTCCTTACGTACGGCCTCCAGATAGCTCTGCCATCGGAAATCGGAATCGGGCCGCTTGAGCAGGAAATCCAAGTCCTCGGAGAATCGGTTGATTCCGTTGACGATGCGCAGGCAAGTGCCGCCGTGAAAGATGGCGTCCGCAAAAAGACCAGCGCGCGAAAGGCTGGCCAGCACATAGTGTTGCATCATTTCCTGCAGCACGTTATCCTGCTCCACCGCATTTGCGGGAGCATACTCGCGCAATTTCGCGCTCAACACGTTACCCAACATGGCTGACCGCTCCTTTCAAGCCTTCAAGATAGGCTCGCACTCGCCGACTACGGATACTCTTCAGAATCTCGGACAGCGGCTCAAACGAGAGTGCCCGCAGGTCGTCTTCTTCGATGCGCAGTGAGTCGGTTAGGTATCTGATGCCGTCACGTTTCCAGGCAACCTCCTTGTTGAGATAGACCGCGTCCGCGATGGCGCGGAGGGGCGACGCGATGAACGCCCATGCGTTTCGGGCGACCGTTACAGCTTCGACGCCCGCGCGTGGAGCCAGCGCCGGAACGCGGCTGAAGCTGAACACACCCGCCGGGGTGTGAAACTCCCGGCTGCGCGCGACCGTGACGCTGCTGACCTGATAGACCGCCTCAGGGATGAGACCGTGATACGCAAGGGCGGATTCGAGGCTGACATGGGATGGCGCGTGCAGGCTCGCGGCCAACACAAACGGATGCGGTTCCGTTTTGCGATACGGAGGCGCCAGTACATACAGCCCCGGTTTCAGACGCAGGATTTCACCCGCTTGGCTGGCCCGATGCACCAGCAGCGCCCTCGCGCCCGCACTGCTGTCAGGAAACAGATTGCCGATGACCGTCTCATCAAACAGCCCGCCTGGCGGAGCTAGTCTCAGGATCTTCTCAGTTAACGTCTGCATTCGTGTTGATACATTACGATTTTCGTAATCTAAACGCAAGAACATTGCTTACAGACTCTGGCTCTGGGGTGTTCACAGTGACCCCGATCTCCACCAACCACTCGCACCTCAGGTCAGCGCATCAGCAGGGCGCAGAGCAGTCCCCCCAGCACACCGCCCAGATGGCAGAAGGGATTGGGCAACCCGATGTCGCCGGGATGCCAACTGACGAAGAGCACATGGCCCGTGAGGGCCTCGAAGAGCGCCTTGGCCGCGACCGTGCCCAGCAACACCCAGCCGACCCGTCGTTCGGACTGCGCAGGCGCCCGGACCGACAGCAACGCCGAGGCCGCCATCAGACCGTGCGCCGTGCCCGAGAGTCCGCACAGCCCCGAACGCGCAAAATCGGGCGCCATCGCCGCGCACGCCAGGCTGCCCGCCGCCGCGCCGGCACAAAGCAACAGCAGACGGCCCGCTGACACGCCGTGAAAGCCGCGGTAGAGCAACAGGAAGGCGCCGGCGTCGAGCACCAGATGATAAAGCGACACGTGCGCGAAGGGATGCGCCGCCACGCGCCACCACTCGCCCGCGGCCACCAGGTCAGGCAGAAAGGCAAAGCGCCCGACCGCCGTCCCCTGCCCCGTCAGCAACGGCAGATTCACCAGCACGATGGCAACGGCCAGGAGGATGAGGTCCAGCCGAGGTAGAGTCGGCAGTCGGCAGTGGGCAGTCGGCAGTCGGTAGTCGGCAACGGCAGGGCGACACTCGACATGCGACACGCGACATTCGGGAGCGTTCATAGTCGGCACTCGGTGTCAGTCGTCAATCCGTTCGGCCCGTTCCAGCGAAATCGGGGTGTGCTTCTGGATGCCGATGGCGGCCTTGAGTTGCCGGTCGGTCGGATGGAAGGCCTTGACCAATTCCATCGTGACATCCACCAGTTCCGCTGACGGGTGCCTGGCCAGCGCCGCCTTGTCCCACTTGGAGACAATGGCGCTCACGTCGGCGGCCGTGGCGATGGCGGGCATCTGGTTCTCGATGTGTTTCAGCACGTCGTCCACCGGAGCGGTGCTGAAGCCCTGCTGGTGCAGACGGACCTGTTGAGCCTTGCCCCAGGCCTCCAGTTCGGCCACCCGGTTGGTGTCACCAGCGGCCTTGGCTTTGGCGTGCTCCGCCATCATCTCGGTCATGCGCTTGCCGTCGGAGGCTTGGTATGACGGCGATCCCATGAAGGCCACGGCGATGGCGCGCGAGTCATACACGCCGATCCGCGGTCTTGCGCCGGCCTGCGCCGGCGCCGGTTCTCCAGCCCTCGCCGCAGCCAGGCACAGGGTTGCGATGACTGATATCACTATCGTTTTCATTTGCGTGTCTCCTCTCAGAATACGGTCTACGCGTCTTTGTCGCGAGTTTGTCGCGACTTCTGTCGACCAAGCTCGCGACAAAGCTCGCGACAAAGCGGTATGGCCGTATGTCATACTCTAGTACTTAACCGCAAGGCTTGCTCGATGCTCCCGCCCTGCGCCTTCGCCGGCTCAGCCAGGCTGCCGCGGCCACGAAGAGCGGACCGACCGGACCGCTGCCGCGGCCGAAATCGAAGTCCACACTGCCGGGCGAACGTCCGGCCGCTGACGGCGACGGCGTCGAGGACGGCGTAGCGGACGGCGCAACCGGCACGCTTGCCTGAGGTTGCGCGGCGGCGACAGACGTTCGCGCGATCGCTTCGGGACCGAGGTCCGCGGCGGCCTTGGCGCGCAGGGACTCCAGCAACTGCTGGCGGCGCGCCTGCACCGTGCGCTCGTCGGCCGTGCGACGTTCGTTGCGACGTTCGATCTTCCAGCGCGCGAACTCGGCGTCGTTCTCCAGCACGAGGAAGGAGGTGTACTCGGTCACGATCGAGTAG
>JAQULY010000362.1 GCA_028718445.1 Kiritimatiellia bacterium | reverse complement strand
CTGCCGAGATCCGGGCATTGGTGGCGACCAACAGACTGCCCAACTGGAAGAACGGCCGGCTGCTGTTGGTCGGACAGGCGTCGATATTGACGTAGGACCCTGTATGCACCGCGAGTGTGTCGCCGACAGCGATCAGTGCCCCATAGCTGGTCGAAGTTGCCGCGTTCATGCCGCTGTAGACACATAGGGAAGCGCCATTGGTCAGAACGAGATTCCCCCCGACGGACAGGATCGGGCATGACGAACCGGAGAAGCGTTTGGCGGACCAGCTGCCCCACGGGTATCCGCCGCGCCAGGCGTAGGTGGCGCCACCGATCTCAAATCGGCCTTCCGGTCCCTTTACCAGCAGATTGTTCGACACCGTAAGCCGAAAATCGTTCCGCTGGAAGCCAACCCAGACGTTGTCTACCGTCAGATTATCCGTTGACAGGCTGTCGCCCCCCCCCAGCACAATCTGACCCGCCAGCCGCTTGTTGTTGATCGCATCCACCACGAACCGGTCGTCCGTGAAATACACGGTGCCCGCTTCGGCAATCCTGTCGTTGCCGGGGGAAGTCACGCCACGGGAACAATTGAACGCGATCTGTGGCAACGGTTCATCGCTCTGCGCGGCCGGCGAGTAGTGGACGGCGATACGACCGCCCGTTCCGACTTGTCCGACTCCAACACCCGTCGCACCGGTGCCTCCTTTGGCTTCCACACGGCCATTCGTGCCGCTGATGACCCGACAGGCTATGTAGATCCCGCCGCCCGTTCCGGACGAGGCGTGCGTTTGTGTCCCGACGGGTGCCCCGCCATTCGCGGTAATGCTGCCGGAAATATCCACCCGGTCTATCGCCTCGATCCGCACCGCCCCCCCGCCGTGCCCGCCACGACTGCTTACGTGATAACCTGCCGTGGCGCCGCTGCCCGCAAATTCCGCGTTCGTGGCTGAACCCACCGGCAACAACGCAGCTTTGGACATACCTCCATAAACGGAGCTACGGGTCCAATGCCCCGGCCCATTACCGGCCGCGTATTGACCTTCAACAGTGTTGGGGCCTCCGCCCGCATAGCCCAACTCGTTCACGTCAATCCTGCCGCCGGGATGGATGGCGAGGTTGGTGCAGACGAGGTAAACCCGGTTGGACATGGCATTGTTCGTGTACGGCCCGGAACACTGCATGGCCGCATTGGTGGCAATGGTGATATTGCCGGCGCTCAGCGACGTAACCCAGTTGGAAAAGACCAACGTCACCTTGTTACTCAGCAGGAGTGAGTCGAAATATCCCACCGCATTGGTCAAGAGCACGCTGGCATTGTCATTGGCAATGACGACCGTATCGCCGGTCGTCGGAACACTGGCCGGATCCCAATTGGACGGAACGTTCCAGTCGCCGGTCCCGGTTCCAATCCAGGTTGCCGCCGACGCGGCGGTTACGCCCAGGATAACCAGCAATCCGCCGAACAATACTCCCGACATCCGCATTCGCAGACGCTTGTTCATGGTTGTTTCCTTTCAACACGCATGGTTGTTCATACGCTAGACATTGTTCCTCGCGAACCGCAGCGCCGGTTGCCCCGCGTCACGGCGCGCGCGTCGCGCGTTTCCGCCGCGCCGGCCGGTTTTCGAAGGGCGCAGTGCACGAATGCCTCACAACCAGGTGCGGCTCGATCCGGCAAACGATGTCGCGCCCGGCCGGACCGTCCTCGCAGAACCGCATGACCACTTCCGCCATTTCCTCATGCCCGAGATTCACGGAGGTTAACTCGGGATTCCAGGCCTGGCACCATGGGGTGTCGTATATGCCGGCCACACTGATGTCCCGCGGAATGACCAATCCCAGTTCGGCCGCCGCGCGATAAAGAAAGCGCGCGCGATAATCCATGTCGCACAGAAACGCGGTCGGCCGGTCTTCCGAGGCCAGCACCTGCTTCAGCTTCCGGAACGTCTCGTTGCGATGCAAGGGCGTAGTAGTATCGGCCGGTAGGATCAATTCCCACTGGCGGACCCCATAGCTGAACAGGGCGCCTCGATACGCTGTGTAGTGGTCGACCGCCCACGACATCAGGCGCTGGTTATCCCGGGGCGGCGCCTCGCTGGCAATGGCGGGCACATACTCCTTCATCGCCAGCAGCGCGATGCGCCGATGGCCCAGGGACAGGAGATGCTGCATGCCGATGGTCATGGCCTGGCCCACATCCGTCAGCGTGTAGTACGCCGGGCACCTCGCCTTCCCGGCAGGCCGGGAATTGCCGACGACGATCAGGGGCTTTCGAAGATCGCTTTCTTTCATCAGCGGCCCCAGCCTGGCGTTGTAGTCAGCCTGCACAATCAGCGCCGACGCGCGCTCCAGGTGCGGGCCCAGCGAATCGGTCCATGTCCGGCCGCCGTTCGCGCCCGGGGTGACGCCGAACAGACGATGCCCGCGTTCCTGGGCGCGCGCCTGGAGCGCGGTGAAACGCTCCTTGTAGAAATGATCCGTCATGTCCCCCACGTAGAGGATTTCCCGACAGCGACCGGCGGCGTCGGCAACGCTGGTGCCGTGCCCCCGGCGGCGGACGACCTTCGCGGCCTGCTCCAGCACCTGGAGCGCCCGGCGAATGGTTCTGCGGTTCACGCCGAAATGCCGCGCCAGCTCAGGCTCGGAGGGAAGCCGACTGCCGGGAGAAAACCGGCCGGCCCCCAAGGATTCTTCCAGGGTCCGCGCGATCGTTTCGTATTGAAACGGCTTTCTTTCCTTCAACATGCCGACATTCACCCGTAAGCCGTATGTTTTCCGTGGTTTTACTTAAGCACGACCTCGCCCATGCGCCCCGGCGCGCGAAAGCCGCCCAGCGTGGCGTTCCAGGCAACCGCGTTGAAGGGACGGACAGAGATCTTCATCGAGCGGATGACGTTCATATAGAACGTGCTGCCGGGCAACACGCCACCCGGCAGCAGACGGTCCAGGGGCAAGGTCACATAAAGCGTCCACCGATCCGGCGCCTTGATGTCCGAGACAATGACCGCGCCTGATTCCCAGACTTTACCGCCGCTCTCGCCATAGCGATAGGCTTCGGACCGGCCCTTGAAATCTATGCCGAGCTGACGGTGCGAACGCCCCCTCTGGCCGCCGACAAACAACTCGTATTCGTCGGAGTTCCAGATTCCTCCACGGTCCACGAGCACGGATGGAGCGATCATGTCGACCAGCCGCAGGTACAGGTTCGTGCCGTCGTGCAACATCCGTCCCTCCACGTTCTTGGACGTCGGGGATCCGTCGAGCTTGCGCCATCCGTCGAGCACCCCGGCCCGAGCCCAGTCCAGCTTCCGCGGATCCGAGTCCGCCGGCGCGGCGACGCGCGGCACAGTCACGGAATGCAGCGGCGCCTCGGCCGCGATTCGGTAGTCTTCGGCCCCCTTCCGCATGTACTGCCAAATGCCCTTTTCGAAAAGCGCCACGCGCGCGCGGTACGGATCGTTCGTGACCGCCTTGAGTGCCTGATCCATATAACCACCCAGTTCGCGCATGCGCTCGGGAGTTCCCTGGTAGCGCCACGCCAGCTCAGCGCCGGTCACGCCGGAAGGATGGTTCGTCGGGTTCCACCAGATCTCCTCGCATCGTTCATAGAACCGCTGCATCGGCGCGGCGGCTGACCCGTAGTACCGGGTGAAGAACTCATCGATCAGCGCCTCGCCGTCCAGCGCGGGATCGTCCGCGAGTCTCCAGGTTACATAAAACTCCAGTTGATCCAGGAGGGCGCTTTGCTGGCTATGCGCCAGGTACGAAGGCTCATATTTCATGCCCACCACTCCGGCCTTCCGGAATACTTTGTTCTGTCCGGCAATTTGGCTGGCAAAGAAGGCCGGAAACATGCGGTAGCCTCCCTGCACCGCGCTAAACGATGGAAAACAATAATACATCCATAGCGACAGGGGCGCACCGACCGTCTGCCAGACATCCATAACGGCCTGTTCGTTATCCCGCGTTCCGGCACTGAACCAGAACCGCGGGGAGAGGCACAGCCCCACGGTGACATTGGGCTCCATCTTCCCGTCTTCCGGAGGATAGGAATAGTCGGAGTAGCCCAGGGTGATGATCCATTTGTCGGGATGCGTCTTGCGAACCTCGCGGGCAACCCGGTTGACGAATCCCAGAATATAATCGCTGGCGTCGTTCTTGGCGTAGTGAGAAGCGCCCCTCGTGGCCTCGGTCAGCAGGAGTGCCTGGCAGTCGGCGCATTTACACCAACTCCGGTTGTCCATCGGCACAATCGCAAAATAGTCGCCTGCCGCAACCATCACATTTGTCGCCTTGCCGTCAAAGAAGTCGCGGGCATCCCGCACGACCTGGGCCAGCAGACCGGTTGACGTGTAGCACATCTGCGGCGGCTGCTCCTGGTCATACCCCTTCGCAAACCACTCGGGATGCGTTTTCAGAAACCGACCGTAATAGCCGTATAGGGAGTGATTGACCTTCATATACGTCCCGCCCATCCGGTTGCGGTACAACCACAACAAATGCTCGCGGTCCGGCAGCCGCGCGCTCGATTTGTTTGTCGCAACGGTGTCCCCGCACAAATCGGCCGGATAGCGATAATCCTTACCGACGAACCGCTGCTGCATGGCCGGACGACGGCGCACGTCCGCGCCCGCGACCGTCAGGGTCGGGCGCGGGTCGAACGTGATCCCCAAATCAGACGGCAGATACCACCGCACTCCGCAGAAACGCTCCAGAAAATCGTACGTCGCATACATCGTGCCCTGCTCATCAAACATATCCGGAAACCCTTGCCCCGTGGCATGGTTCACAACGCCCGGATCCGGCTTGTCGCGCCCGATCAGCACGACCGTGTTGGGCGCAAAATGAACCAGGTACTCCTGGTGCTTGAAGTCGGCGCTGCGAAATCCCAAAGCGCGCGTCGCGTCGCTCTCGCCCACCAGGATGCGCGGTCGGGCGCTATGGTCCCGCGTCTGTCCGTCGCCCCGCGTCTCTTCCACAGGCAGCGTGGCGCCGCTGATTTTGGCGATATGATATTGCAGTTCCGCGGCCGCCAGGCGCGCGATGCGGGAAGCGTCGCTCGCAATCACGATGGACGCGGCCGGCTGGCCCTCCCGTGTCAATTCCAGCCGTAAACCGGCGTCCGACTCCGACCGTCCCCAGCCGGCATGAACACTCAAAAGGTTGGCGGCGATTACCGCACCAAGGAAACGCCTGTTGACGATACGGGGATTCAACATCTCCATTCCTGCCTCCAGTCTTGATGTATGGAGCAAACGCACTGTGTCGGCCCGGCCAGGATGCCCCGTCCCATCCGTGCAGGCACGGTCGATCCCGCCATGCCCGCAACCATAAAGGAGCCCAGGCCTTCGTGTCAACAAGACTTATACACAGTTGTGCATAAGTTGTTCCCTTATTCGCAAAACGCACACTTCATTTGTGCGTGGCGGCGTCCGCCGGGCGGCCGCGATACATGCCCTGGAGCGCGGCCCAGGCCAGCTTCTTATTGCGCTGGTAATCCACTATGCCCTTGAGGTTGAGTTCATTCCAGTACCCGTTGGTCACCTTGCTGGGATCGCGGTAATCGCAGAAACAGAAGGGGAACGTCCCGACAATCTGGGGATACTCCCGCGCCAGGGCGAAAATCTCGCGCAGCAGATCGGCGTGGTACTCCTCGCTCCACAGATCGCGGCTGCGCGCGAAGTTGCCGGGCACGGAGTCGGCGCCGAACTCAGTCAGAAACAGCGCCAGGTCCCGTTTCTGAGCCAGCACCGTGTCGAGCATCCGGCGCATCGGCGTCAAGTCGATCGGCTCCTGCCTGACCGACCTCTGCCCTCCGACCTCCATCCTCTGCCTCTCCTCGTTCGGCTCCAACCCTTTGCCGCCGAATATTTTGTTGTACCAGCCCCAATAGGAGTTGATCCCGAGTACGTCCACGATGCCGTCAATTGCTCCGACAATCCCGTAGAGCGCCGCGTACGAGAGCAGTCGCGTGGCATCGGCCGCGCGGATTGTGCCGGCGAGCGCGCGG
>JAQULY010000361.1 GCA_028718445.1 Kiritimatiellia bacterium | reverse complement strand
GGCCTATGTTCGAAGAGATATGGCAAGCCATGCGAATGAAACATCCGCGGATGGCATTTGACTCGGAGGAGAACGGCGAGGCTTATGCCGACATCCTGGACGGTTTCATGGTCTGGCGATGGACCGAACCGGGGCACGTGCCGCTCTTCCCATCGCTGTACGCGGGCAGGATGCAGTTCACCGGCAGGCTGTTCAACGAGAACACCCCTGGCGATGAAGCCTCCTTCTTCGCCAAGTGTGCGGAGCAACTGGTCAATGCCGAACAAATTGGGTGGTTCCGTGCGGCAGAGATCCGCTTTAACGGGGCCAAGCGTCTCTACATGAAGAAGATGGCGCATCTCCGCCGCGCGTTGCTGCCTTGGTTCAACGAGGCCGACATGCTGCATCCGCTGTCGTTTGCCGCCGGCCCTGGCGAACTGACCTGTCGCTGGGGCGCGGTCGGCACCGCCCAGCCTGTCACCAGGCCACGCATCCGGCACAGCGTCTGGAAACGGCCTGAGGGGGTCATGATCGTGTTCGTCAACAGTGCCAACGAGCCGGTCGCCGCCCAACCCGTGCTTTCGGCGGCGGCGCTGGGTCTGGCGTGCGACGGGCTTGCGCTGACGGTCTGCCGGGAAGGCGGAGCGGTGCCGGTAACCGTTCCGGCCCCCACACAAAGCATTCAGCGGCTGGACCTGCCGCCCTATGCCTCGGAGGTTTGGCTGGTGAAAGCCGCCGCCAACGTCTCGAACGCCTGGTTCGACGGACATGCGCAAACAACCGCGACCGCTATGGGGCGGATTGGCGAGTTCACCGCTGGCCCGCCGATCTTCGTGATGGACACACGAGACACCGCACCGCGCGAGGCGGCCTCCGGTCGCTGGATCGGCATGCCCGATATCGTCAGCTACCTCGGAACCATTCCTTCACAGTCCGACTACGTCGGCTGGATGATGACCGACGGCGTCATCTATTTCGGAACCGTCGACTTCGGCACAAGCACGGCAGACCGCCGGATCGAAGCCGATTTGGCGGTCGAACCGCACTTTGCCGGCAGCGACATGGGGTTCTTCATCGACTCGCCGATCGACAACGGCAATCGCATCGCATACTTCCCGAAGCTGGAGAGTACCGGCGGTGGCGATCGGTTCGTTGCGGTTTCCGCGCCGCTGACGGCAGTCACCGGGCGCCACAAAGCGTTTGCGAGATTCGGGACAGCCAACGCCTGCAATTTCAGGCGCTGGCGGATCGTGTCGGCGCCATGATTCGAAAAGGCGGTGAACCGGCATATTTCCATCGCTTCGGGGCGATGGTTTCGGGCAGGAAGAAGACCGGAAGATGACGGCGGGAATGCGCTCCATGAGCGAGGCGGATAAGTGTAAAAACCATATAGGATTGGTGCATTGGCTTTGGACGAAGTGCGTGGGAATATAGTGGCCAGGCGGTTGAAATGGCTTGCCGCCGTCATGCAGAACACGTTAACCCGATCGCTCAAATAACAGGAGATCTGACATGCGGACATGGAACGTGACTCACGGCGGAATTCTCACGGCCCTGGCGCTCGCGGCCACGGCCCGAGCGGCAACGTACTGTGTGGCGACCGCCGGATCGGACGCCAACAGCGGAGCGGACTGGTCCAAGCCCTTGCTCACGATCGGCGCCGCCGTCGCCAAGTGCGTATCGGGCGACGACACGATCCTCGTGTCGAACGGAGTCTACACGCTATCCAGCACCATCAATCTCACGTCAAAGAACGGCGTGTACATCCGGAGTTGGAACAATGGCGCGCTCGATCCCACCAACACGATCGTTGACGGAAACGACACGGTCTTGGGGTTCCTCTCCTGGAACAGCAATCCGACGCTCGATGGCATCACCGTGCGGAACTGCCGCAACATATTCTCCGGGGGCGCCATCTCCTTCTGGGCCAATGGGGCGCGGGTTCTGAACTGCCTGCTGCTTAACAACGTATCGACCAATCACACCTCCGACGACGCAGGCGGCGGGGGACTCTACCTGGGGGGCACCGGCACCTTCGCCAGCAACTGCACGCTACGCGGCAACAGTTGCAGCACCAACGGCGGAGGCGCCTACGTGGTGAACGGGGCGCGGATCGTCGACAGCGTCGTCGAGAGCAACACGGCCTGCGGCGCCGGTGGCGGGCTGTACGTGCAGAACGGCCCCTCGTTCGCCAGCAACTGCATCATTCGCGGCAACACGGCCTACGGATATGGCGGGGGTGTGCGCGCCAGGCACAACGCGACGATCTACCGCTGCATCGTCGAGGGCAACACGTCTTACGTGAATGGCGGCGGCGTGTACCTCGAGGATGTGTCGTCCCTGTCGCGAAGCACGATTAAGGACAACACGGCGATGGGAACGGGGGGAGGCGTATTCGGAGGGGTTATTTCGTACACCGTCGGGAATTGCGACCTCATCGGCAACCAGGCGCGCGGTAGCGGTGGAGGCGCGTATAGTGTCACACTGTACAACTGCACGCTGAGCGGCAATGCCGCGGGTACCTACGGGGGAGGCAGTTACGCCTACGGCGGCGGAGCTTTCTACGCGAAGATGTACAACTGCCTGGTGGTCGGCAACAAGGCCAATCAGGGCGGCGGGTTGTTCTCGAGCTTTACGGCGCCCGGCTCGGAACTTTACAACTGCACGATTGTCAGCAATACGGCGCAATACGGCGGCGGCTGCGACATGAACGGCAAGGGCGGCATCTGGAACTGCATCGTCTACACCAATCTCCAGGTCGGAGGCGATTCGCCCAACCTGCGCGGCTCCTCCGGCCTCGTCACCAACTCCTGCATGACGCCGCTGGTCGCCGGTCCCGGCAATATCGCGGACGACCCCAAGTTCGTGGATGCCGTCGGCGGCAACTACCGTCTGCGGACCGACTCGCCCTGCATTGACAAGGGACTGGACGGCAGTTGGACGACGACCTACGCGTTCGATCTCGACGGTAAACCCCGCCTTCGCAACTGGCAAGTGGACATGGGCGCTTTCGAAGCCCTGATTCCTGCCGGGACGGTCATCAGTTGTCGTTAGCGCGCCGGGAGGTGTTCTGACGCCGTTGATTCCGGTCGTGCAGTCCGGCCTGGAGGCGGGTAACCGGCGGTGGCGGGTTACCGGCGTGCCGCTGGTGCCTCGCGATTGAACCAAGCGCGCAGGAGCGGAGCCGGTGCCTCGTCTTCAGCCTGTAGGCGCACCGTCACATGCGGCGTGTCTGCCCCGTAGAGGTCGAGGGCGGCGGACTCATCGAGCGGCCGCTTCATCGCGTCGAGCGGGTTGAGCACCAGGAAACGTTTCTCCGGGCGGCCCGCCAGCAGTTCCGGCAGATCAAAACGTGTCAGCACGTTCTGCAGGAAGCAGTACCGCCGCCAGGCCGGGCGCGGGGCGGTCGCCAGCAGGCCGAAACTGCTCAGTCCCCGATCGACAATGACATTGGTCACGCGCGGGTGGAGGATGCCCGCAAAGAGCGCTGGCAACGCCGCCTCGCCCCGGCCGTAAACGGTCAAGAGACCATCCGTCTGTTCCGTGCCGGCGGCGCGGACCACGCGGCAAGCGTCGGCCGTCTGCACGCCCAGCGCGGTCTCGCCTCCCATTGCCAGAAGGTCCGAGAGGGCTCGATCCACCGCGCACCACGAGTATATGTCGTAGTCCGTCGGCGCCGGTGTCAGTGCCCCGAAGCCGCGCAGACTGGCGGAGAACATATGGCGGCACAGGCCGTAGAGACCGGCATCCTGACGCAGGGGGGCCAGCGGTTCACCCTCCGTGAAGCAGACCATGGCGCCGACCGGCGCGTCCGGACAAGTGATCTCGATCAGGGGTAGCGCGAGACCGTCGGGCGTCGGCACGACGCGATGCCGCAGTCCTGGATACCCCCACGCCGAGGCGGAGGGTAGATTGACGACCTCGACCGGCCTTTCGTCGGGAGCCAGTCTCAATACGCCGGCCAGCTCCGCGTTCGAGACCGCGGGCTTGCGCCGGCTACGGAGACGCACCACGTCGCGGCGCACCACGTCGAGCATGCTGTCCGTCGTCGCGCCCGTGCCGCAATCGAGCGTAGCCTCGGGCAGGACGACCACCGGCTCCGCCATGCGAACGTCGCCGCTCACGCCCAGCCAGCGGCGGAACCACCCGGCGGCCCGCTCGGCCATGTCGGCGGTGTAAGTGTGCGGCGCGTCCGCAACGTACTCATCCAGACGGTCCGCTGCGCCCTCGATGGCATAGACACGCCGCGCCCTGACCATCGCGCGGCGGATGCTCTCCGGGGTAAACAGCGTGTCCTGTCGACCGCTGATCGCCAGGCAGGGCAGCGGCGCCGCCAGTCCCAACAGGTCGCACAAGTCGAGTCCGGCCTGCACCTGGCCGGGCATGTAGTTCTCCGGACAGCCGGTGTAGAGCCCCTCCATGATGTGGCCGTTCAGGGGCGCGATGGAACAGACGGGGACAAACGCCCGTACGCGGGGATCGATCGCGGCCAGGAACAGGGTGGCCATGCCGCCGCCCGAGACACCCGTGACGCCCATCCCGTGCGCCCATGCGATGTCGGAGCGGGTTTCAAGGTAGTCGGCCGCGCGCAGGGCGTCGAGCAGAAAGAACTCGTTGCTCCAGTGTCCCGCCATCTCGGCCTGTGGACCTTGAGTAAAGTGGCAGTTGTCGCGCCACTTTTCGCCAAACATGGGCATGTCGAACAGGGCGGCGGCAAAGCCGTGGCGCGCCAGAACCTGCGGCGGTACCTGGTGTTCTCCGGCCCATTTCGGGCCGTGGCCACAGGGGCACAGCACGGGGATGAACGGTCCGGCGCCTTCGGGCAGGAACAGATTCAGACCCACCTGCCAGCCGGGGAACGATTCGAAGACCATGTTCTCAACCCTGAACCCAGGGCCGGAATACCCTCCGGCCGAGCGGACGACGAGCGGCGCACGGTCGCGCTGGATGAGCGCCTGTGCGGCCTTTCGCACGAACCGTCGCCACTTCTCCTTCACCTCCCGCCATCGCTCGACGGTGAGGTCGGTCTCGGCCAGCGGGCTGGCGGCCAGCAGCGCCCGCATGCGGTTCTGAACCTGCTCACGCCAGGCGAAAGACGGGGGGATGGAACGAAGGTGATCGGGGTGTATCATGACAGACGCTCCAGCAGCAGCCGGCGGGCGAAGATTTCAGCCACGGGGTTGCCGGCGACTCGGTCGGCTAGTTGCACGTTACAGATGCGCCACACGCCCCTGCCCTCACGTTTTTCCGCGCAAGCCAGGGCCGGTTGCTCACGGTTGACGTTCCACTCCACGTCGCCCGTCGTCAGAATCGGCGTCCAGCCGTCCCCCACGAACGTGCGGTCCAGGAGAGGGCTCGCGCGCTCCAGGCCCGCGTTGTACCAGAAGCGGAAATCGAACGGTTGGAAGCCCCGCACGAGCGGATGACCCGTGGCGCGCGAGACGAACTGGACGGACCCCATGCCGCAGTCTTTCACGCCGATAGGCGGCGTGAAACATGTGAGCTTACCTGCGGGAGGCTCGATCAACACCGCGATGGCGCCGTCGCGCACGAGCCTCCGCACTCTGGCTGCGGCGCTGAACGCCCGCGGGTCTTCGCTGACGACCGTCGTGGGCCGGCCGGTAAGGTTGAAGACCGGCCTGAGTCCGAGAGCACGGACCAGCCGCGCGGCTTTGCCGCCATGCGAGCCGAGCACGGCGACGCGCGGGCCGGGAGGACAGGCCGGCAGAGCGGGGAACACGCTCAGGGCCACAGCCGTGTCGTGTATCGCGCGACCACGCGTGTCCAGCAACGCCAATCGTACCACAGCTTCACTGCGCGAGGTCACCCTCGGCAAGAGGAACCGTATCCGGCCCTGACACTCGCTGGCGCACGCCGGCACGCGCGCCGGGGCGTCTCCCCCGGCCACCACCCGGCCGCCCACTTCAAACCGGTACGCCAGCCGGGCGCCCTTCGGTGCCGCGTGCGTGTCGTTGCAGATCCACGCTTCCAGCTCCACGGCTTCGCCACCGAAATATGCGAAGCGAT
>JAQULY010000360.1 GCA_028718445.1 Kiritimatiellia bacterium | reverse complement strand
GCAGCCGGCGCCGCCTAGTCCGGTCATGATCGCGGCGGCAAGCAATGGAATGGGGAGCATGCGTGACATAGAACAACGTGCCAATAACCGTCACTTGAGCATGATGATTGTGCCGCTCGACGACTGCGGCATCACATACGTTGACGCGACATTGTACTTGGCGGCAAGGTAGGCGCCAACCCTGTTGCGATCCTTGTCCCCGAGTGCGCCTTGGCATTGATGAGGCTTGCATCCAAATTCTGGCGGTAACGGACGGGTTTCGCCGGCACATCTTCCAGATAGACGCCATCCGACTTGAGGGTTGCCTGCAGCGCGGCCGGGTCCACGCACGCCATGTCCATGTCGGCGGACAACGCCAGCGCGGCCGCCGTGCCGACGCCCTGTCCCATCACCATGCAGTGGGTCTGGAGGCGGCAGGAGGCGATTCCCTCGTGTGTGGCCGAAGCGCAACGGCCGACCACCGCCAGATTCGGGATGCGCGCATTGAGGCACATGCCCAGTGGAATGTGATAGCTCTCGCCCACCGGCGGCATCGAATCCGCTTTCCGGTCGGCCCATGTCGTGTGTCCACTGCCCTTGGGATCGTGGATGTCCACCATCCAGAAGCCATGGCCAATGGCGTCGGGCTGTTTCACGGCCTTGATCACCATTTCGGCGGTGAGCGTCTTGAGCCCGCGGACGCGGCGCGATTCGCGGACCCCCAATTCAAAACCCATCTGCTCGATCTCGGCGCGCTCGAAACCGGGCATCTCGCGCCGCCACAAGGCGACCGTGTCGGCCACTTGCCGGCGCGCCTGCATCGAGAGCGCCGTCAACTCCTCTTCGTCGAGCGGATTGCCCGCCACCGGGCACATGTTGTAGGACACCGTGTGCGGACGGGGAGATCTCAGGTACGATCTGGCGGCGTAGTCCATGAAAGGAGGAAACGCCCCCTTGTACCGCAGTTCCTGCATGAGTCGGAACACCCGGTCGGCTTCGGCGGGACACGCCAAGGCCTTGGCCGGATCGAGACCACAGAGTCGGAACATCATGGTCATGCCCTGCACCCGCCCGTCTCCGGGCCTCCCAAAGTCGAATGGAAGGCCGGCGCCGGCGGCAATGTGGCCATCCCCGGTGGCGTCAATGACCACCCGGCCGAGCAGGGCTTTGCGTCCTGTCTTCGTGTCGGCCAATACACCGCGAATGCGGCCCTCCTCGACAAGGGCTTCCCCCGCCGCCAGGTGACAGAGGACCCGCACGCCTGCGTCCTTGAGCAGGGACTCCATGGCCAGGCGCATCTGGCCGGGATCGAACTCGTGGGTTTCAGGACTGCTAGGGTAGCCCGGCAGCCGCCAGATTCCTTCGCCGCAACGCTCGATCAGTTCCTGGACCAGCCCGAAGATGACCGGCCTGACGCGGTCGCTGGTGTGCCAGATGTTGACCAACGCATTCGTGGCCTGTCCGCCGACGCTCGGCCATCGCTCCAAAAGCGTCACCCGGGCGCCGTGGCGCGCCGCGCCGACAGCCGCCGCAATACCGGCCGGACCGCCACCGCATACCACAACATCGGTCTCCGTCAAGACGGGTATCTTCCTCGCCGGTAGCACAATGTTCATGGTGCGGCTCTCATGTCGCTCTTGTCTTGCTCAATGGCTGCGGCTGTGCCGGTCGCGCGTGTCGCTTGAGCCCTCATTGTACCCGCTTCCAACGGGAGAATGCAGAACAATATCTGATCGCCGATCAGCGCCAGCGAGAGCAGTCTGAACCAGGTCGGGAACATCGCCCCCTGCCCCATCTCGCCGCGCAGCTAGGGATGCCCGTATCAAACGGCCACTCCAGCAGGTAAATGAACAGCGCGTCTCCCTTCTCGGAGCTCGGCACGTGCTGTGAGCCCGGTAGTCCCAGCGCGAGTTGGCGCCGGCGCCCAAGGTGAGGCAAGCCTCCCACAGCGCGCAGCCCGCGGGCGGACTGACGTGCCCCTCGGGCGTGCCGAAATCCTCGGGCACGCCCGAGCGGTTATTGATCAGGATCGCCGGCTGCAGTTTCCTGACTATGGCAACGCGAAGGGCGCACGCACACGGTAGAAGCGACTCGTCGGAGTGGCTGCCGTGTCGGTGTAATCGCGACTGGCGGATGGCAGCGTTGCATCCACCCAGGCGGTCACGTTTGACACCAGGTTCGAACAGGTCTGCATGACCGTGAGCGTATCGTTCGAGGCCCGCCACCAGACCTGCGCCACCGACTGCGTGGCCACGATATTGGTGATGGCGATGCTGTTGGAGACTACCGCCTGGTACACAACCACCTGATAGTCCTCAACCTCGCCGTTCACCAGCAGTCCCTGATAACTGATCGGCCCGGGTATGCTCGAGTAACGCACGCGCGCGAAGTTCGTGCCCACCGCGGCGCCGGCCGGCACGGGCGCCAGCAGGTCGTTCACACCGCCGGTGACGGCCGCCACGGCGATCGCGTTGTCACCCACATCCGCCCAACTGCCGTTCTGGTTGAAGTCGAACCAGGCGCTGACGAAGCCGGCGCTAGAGACCTGGACGCGCACGGTGGCGTTGGAGCCGCGTGTCAGCGGCGTCAGGAAGATTACGCCATCCTCGTCGTCCGACATGCCGGTGAGATCATCACCGTCCGCATTGGGCGTCGGCTGACCGTTGCGTTCGCTGTCCCAGAACGCGCCCATGGTATAATTGAGGTCACGCAGGTGCGCGGCGCCGTTGGGAGCGAACGTCGGATAGGGCGGTTCCGGCGCATCGCCATAGTCTGTCTCCTCCGTCGGATCGTATGCGTCGATGCTCACGCGGTAGTCTTCCACCTCGCCGTCGGGCAGCAACCCGCGGACGCTTGGAATCGGCGCCGAACAGAAACGGAAGCGCATGTATGTGTTTGTGGCCGTGGTCCCAGGGAGCGCCGGCACTGGGAATGCAAGCGGCGTCACGCCGGCCGGAATGTTGGTGGCTATGACCTGCTCGCCGGCATCGTCCCAGTCGGTGTCGAGATTCGCGTCGATCCAGACGGCCAATTGCCCCGCCCCCGAAGCCGTCACCAGACAACTGGCGGTCATGCCGCTGATCAGTCTCGATGTGAAGACCACGCCGTCCTCGTCGTCGATGCCCGCCGGCGGATTGTTGTCGTCGCCGTTGGCCGCGAACGTCGGCTGGCCCTCCGGCTCGGCGTCGATGACTGCGCCCAGACAGTAGCCCGGCACAACCACATGGCAGGCGCCGCCATTCAGCGAAAGCGTCGGGTAGCCTACTCCGACGGGCGTAAGGTCCGGCGCATCGCCCCAGTCGCCGGATTCGATGTTCAGCACGTAGTCCTCGACCTCGCCTTCCGGCGCCGGGCCCGTGGGCAACAGACCGCCTTGCTGACTGATGCGGAAGCGGGCGAATGTGATGCCGTTCGATGCGGTTGGCGGCACCGTCACCCCTACGAGATTGGTCCCGATCGGGAGCGCCACACCCGTCATGATCTGCTCGCCGGCGTCCAACCAGTCGCCATCGGCATTCCAGTCTATCCAGGCATCGACCACGCCGCCGCCGGCGCCGGAGTTGTCGCTGACTTCGATGGTTATGTTGGTGGAATGATTGATGACCATCGTCGCGAAGGTCACTCCGTTTTCGTCATCTGGCGTGGCTCCATTGGCGTCGTCGCCCAGGGCGGAGGCATCCGGTTGGCCATCGGCCTCCGGATCGGGCCCGTCCGCCGCGCCGCCCAGCCATGGACCGGTCGTGATCCGGTGCGAGGCACCGACACTGGCGAACAGCGTGGGATACAACGGGTCGGGCGCATCTCCCAGGTCAGGCTCGGCGACCTCAACCAGATAGTCCTCCACCTCGCCATCCGGCAACCAACCAACGGGCGGCAACGGCCCCACCGTGCTGACGCGGAAACGCGCATAGGTCTGTCCAGCCAGAGCCACCCCCGGCGGCGGCGTGACCAGGATCGGGTACACGCCCGACAAAGGCACTGAGATGCTCACGATGTTCTCCAATGGTACGTCGCCCCAGATGCCGTTCTGATTCCAGTCGATCCAGCCATCCAGCCAGGCGCCGGCCGCGGCGGACACCGTGATGTTGATCGTGTCGTGGTTGCCGATCGAGAGCGGCGCGAGCGGGAAGGTCACGCCATCTTCATCGTCGATGCCTGCCGGCGGGTTGATGTCGTCGCCGTCGGCCGGCTTCGTGGGTTGACCGTCGGCTTCACTGTCGGGCGGAACCATCCCAAGGAATGGCGCGCCGGAAACGATTCTGTGACGAGCGCCAAAATCGACGAGCAGCGTGTTGTAGTCGCCAGGCCCGTTCCCCACCCCAAGATCCGGCGCGTCGCCGAAGTCGAGTTCCTCGATCTCTTCCGGTCCACCGAACAGCGCGAAGGCCAGATCGATAGACTGGTCCGCGTACGGGTGCTGCGGCGGATAGCGCATTTCCCACCAGAAGCCGTCGTCGTAGGGCTCCATGGCCGGAACCCAGCAAGCGTCGTCGTTCCAGTGGTTGGTGGACGTCTTCCAGCCAAACTTGGCGCCCGATGTTCCGTCAGGCACGGCTTGCACGTCCATCCAGTATACAATGGGGTTAGCGACGGTACCGGTCTGCACAAAAGCACCGACGGTGTCCACGGGGAACTCGTAGCGCCAGCAGGTCCAGTCGGCGTTGCCCGTCCAGTTGCTGGTCGCTGGATCGTACCAGCCCTCCTCTATGCCCGTGGCTTCCCGGCGAACCGCAAAACTGCCCGGAGGAAAAACGCCCAACAATAGCATCTCACCCGGCATGCTCCAGGGCGCATGTACGCCCTTGGGCACATCGGCATGAAAACTGACGAGTAAAGTGACATTGCCGGCGGTGTCGGGCAGAATGTCGTGGAACCAGGATCCCCAGACCACGATGTTCGTGATCGCCGTCCGGTTGGTGCACTGGAAGTCATCCGCCAGCAGGTACGGGGGTAAGGTCTGCATATCCTCCACGTCCATGCCCATCGGTGTGAGATCGGGATACTGGGCCCATTTCGGCGCATTTTCCTCCCCGCCGATCCAGGCCACGTGGTCCTCCACCTCGCCGTCAATTGCCGGTCCACCCGTTGGCAGTAGTCCCGCGCTCTTGCTGTTGATTCGGAAGCGGGCGAAAGTCTGTCCGACCGCGGCGCCGGCCGGCACCGTGAAGGCGATCGCGTTCACGCCCTGCGGCAACCAGCCGCCCACGATCTTCTCGCCGGAATCGGTCCAGTCGCCGTCGGCGTTGAAATCGATCCAGGCATCCACGTACCCGCCGCCGGCCCCACCGCCGCCGGCGCCGTCATCCACCGTGATGGTCACACTGCCGGGTTGCCCGACCGTCAGCGGGTTGATGACGATACCGTCCTCATCGTCGGGCGCGGCGCCGCCGTTGTCATCGCCCAGCGCGTTGGGGTCAGGCTGGCCGTCGACTTCAGGGTCCGGGGCGTCGGTCTTGGTGCCGTCATCGAAGTAGGGTGCGCCCGCCACAATGAAGTGACTAGCGCCATTGTCCGCGAGACGCGTCTGGTAGTCGCCCGGCGCGGTGCCGCCCGCCGGATCGGGCGCATCGCCGAAGTCCAGCGTCTCCCCCTGCTCCGCTCCGCCGTAGAGCGCAAAGGCGAGATCGATGGAGTTGTTGGGCAGTTCGAAGTAGGGATGCCCGGGCGGATAGTGCAGATCCCACCAGAAGCCATTGTAAGGCTCGGTGGCCGGCGCCCAACAGGCGTCGTCGTACCGGTGGTGCTCGGGCGGGGTGGTCTTCCAGCCGAACGCGGCCAACCCGGTTTCATCAATGGGCATGGCCTGGACATCGAGCCAGTAGATGACGGGGTTGGCGACCGTGCCGGTCTGCGCGAAAGCCCAACTGGCATCCATCGGGAACTCGTAGCGCAAGCAGTTCGTGTCGCCGTTGGGGTTCCAGTTGGTGGTGGCGGGGTTGTACCAGCCTTCCTTGATATCGCCCATCTCGATGGCAGACGTGAACGATCCCGGCGCGAAGTTGGTCCACCACAGGACTGGGCCAGGCATGCTCCACGGCGCCTGTATATTTGGAGGCACGTCCGCGTGGATGCCCAACGT
>JAQULY010000359.1 GCA_028718445.1 Kiritimatiellia bacterium | reverse complement strand
GCATGGGTCGGATGCAAGGAAGCGGGGGCGGCGCCAACCTCGCGGTTGCGCCGCCCCCGGTGACGCCGCAGCCGGCCCATGATCACGCGCCGGCTTTCCGGCCCGATCCGCGCCGCTTCCGTGCTTCCTGCCCATGTCCCTCATAGCAGACTCAACAAGTCGCTCCTGCCCACATGCACTCCACTCGCACCCCAATCCGACCCATTACTGGCCGGATCACAACTCCCGCAGGAGCAACGTCGCGAAGGCTGTCTGGGCGATGGTGGCGTCGTCGCTTTCGGCCGGGGCGGGTTCCGCGGGAGGCCAGTATCCGCCGCCGCGCGTGTCTATCCGTTGGCGCGCAATCCAGGCGCGCGCCAGTTGATGGCGCCAATCTACGCGCACGGCGGGCTGCGTGCCCTCCGCGGGCGCAGCGAGGTCGCCGCCCGCATACCGGTTGATGGCGCGCGCCAGCCTCCAGGCGCGTTGGGCATCCGGTTCCTGCCAGGAGACGACCGCGGGTGTGCGCCAGGTGCGTGCCAGGGCCGCCGTCATGGCCGCGCGGTCAGCCGGCGTGACCTCACGGAGAGACAGCCATACGACGCGTTCGGCTGCGTCCGCGAACGCCTCGTCGGCCGCCGCCACCGCGAGTGCGACGCCGTTCGTGCCCTGCAGCCGGCAGGCCTCGACGATCGTCAGGCGCGCCAGCAGTCCGGTGACGGCCACAGCCTGGGCGGCCACCGCCCGCGGGAAGGAGGTGGCCGCGGGTAGCATCTGCGCCAGCGCCAACTCGCGCCAGGCCATAGCTTCCAGCGGAACTGCCTGGTTTGTGACCGCCGCCGATTCCGCCAGCCAGAGTCGTGCGCGCGCCGCGGCGTCATCGGCCGCGGCCGGCGCCGTTCCGGGCTTGTCGGGGCATGTGGCAAGACAGGTAAGCGCGGTCAGGAACACCCGGTTGCTGTGTCCCCACGAACCGTCCGGTTGCTGCCGCTGCGCCAGCCAGAGCTGCGCGCGTCTGATGGCCGCGTCCACCTCGTTCTGAATCGAGAGCGCCAGCGGACCGGCATCCAGGCGCCGGCCGGACGTTCCGGTCTGTCCCCAGAGGGGCCATGCGGCCAGACAGAGCAGCATGAGCACAATCAATGTGCATGGTTCGGCGGCGCATGCGCGCAACTTTCGCGGTCCTGTGGCCGGGCCCATTAATTGCGAGAGTCGCCATCTTACGCGCGCCGCGCCGTGCGCTTGACACGTGCGGGAGCAGGCCGGCGTGGAAACCGGCCCTCCAGCGGATAGTGCAACGGGCGATTGTATTGACATCTGGAGGGCCCGCTTCCACGCGGGCCGCGTTGGCGCGTATCTGCGTGCATGTTGTGGCGCGCACTCAGTGCAACTCTCGCAGTCTAGGGCCGGGCCGGTAGCAGTGGACAGTCGCGCGGTCATGGTTTATCCTCTGGCATTACCTTACCGCGGGCATACGCGGTTGAACAACAAGGAATTTGCATGACTGTATGGTTGGCCTTGATCTGGCTGATAGTATGGACCGCGGTGCCGGGGCTGGAACTGCGCGCCTCGATCCCCATCGGCTTCTTCAAGTCCGACGTCCGGAGCGCGTTAGGCTTGCCGCTGGTGGTGACGGTCTGCCTGCTGGCGAATATCGCGGTTGGCATGCTGACTTTCTGGTTGATGGGCCCAATAGAACGAACGCTGCGGCGGCTCGCATGGTTCGATCGCGCGATCTGGCCCATGATTTCGCGCGCGCAGGCCAAACTGCACCCCTACGTCGAGAAGTACGGCGAATGGGGAGTGGCGATTTTCATCGGCGTGCCGCTGCCCGGCACGGGCGCATACACCGGCGCCTTCGGTTCCTATCTGCTGGGGCTCGACCGGCGCAAGTTCTGGATCGCCAACGCGGTGGGCGTCCTGATAGCGTGCGTCGCGGTGACGGCGCTGTGCGTGCTGATAGACCGTGGCGCCGTGGCCGATGACAGCCTGCTGCGCCGGATTTTCCTGAACATGAAAACCGCAACCTAGTAACGGGGGAGGGACCAACGATGCAAACAGTGCAATTTAACGGCTGGAACGCCATCCGGCTGGCCAACGCGCAAGTCGAACTGATCGTGACCCGCGACGTGGGGCCCCGCATTCTGCGGTTCGCCTATGCCGGCGGAACGAATGTCTTCGCGGAGTTTGCCGATCAACAGGGCGGCACCGGCGAAGGGGAATGGATGATTCGCGGCGGACACCGACTGTGGGCGGCACCCGAGGCCAAGCCGTGGAGCTACGAACTCGACAACGTGCCTTACGAGGCAGCCGACGAAATCGAGAACGGCGTGCGTGTCCGCCAGGCGCCGGGCCCGGTGACGGGGCTGGCCAAGCAAATGGAGATCGCGCTGGCGCCCGACGAGAACAAGGTTACGGTCAAGCACACCTTGACCAACCAGAGCCGCAAGCGCGTCAAGTGCGCGGTCTGGGCGCTCTCGGTGATGGGGCCCGATGGGCAGGCCGTGATTCCGCTGCCGGCCAAGATCCCACACACTGAACGGCTGACCCATAATCAGAATTGGAGCCTGTGGGGTTACACCGATCTGTCCGATCCGCGCTGGAGTCTCGGCCGCGACTGCCTGCTGTTCCGCCAGGATCGGTCGCGCGGCCCCAACAAGATCGGCATCGCGCACCGCGAGAAATGGGTAGCCTATCAGCGTGAGGATCTGCTGTTCGTAAAGTACTTTGATTTCCAGGAGGGCGCCGACTATCCCGATGGCGGCGTCAACTTCGAGACCTTCTCGAACGAGCAAATGCTCGAGATCGAGAGTCTGGGACCACTGGTTTCCCTGAAACCGGGCGAGTCGGCCACGCACGTCGAGGCCTGGAAGCTCTCCCGCGACGTGCCACGCTGCAACAACACCGCGGATGTGGCGCGCTACGTCCGGCCGCTGGTATAGGTTCAAACGATGCCGATCTACGAGTACGTCTGCCGTAAGTGCGGCCATGCCTTCGAGCACTTGGCGCGCAACCTCTCCGACGGAGCCGGCAAGTGTCCCAAGTGCGGCGCCGCGCGTCCGGTCAAGCAGTTCTCGTCCTTCGCGGCGATGGCGGATGCCGCGGCGGGCAAGGTGTGCGACAGTTGTCCCACCACGACATCGTGCCCATCCGCCGGCCGCGGGCACTGTTGCAGCGGCGCCTGCCGGCACTAGTGCCCTACTTGAGAAAGATCCGTTTCAGAATCCGACCCCTATGAGAGACCCGTTGGCGATGTCGCGGGTGCATGTTCGAGGCGCATCAACATCCAACACCGGCTTGTGTATCGGGTTCTAGATGACGTCAAGACCATCAAGGTCATTCGGCTCTCAGGGCAAACGCATCCTAATTCGCGGTTGATAGTAATGTGAATCGGAACACGATAGCGGGCGACGCGAGCGGTTAACGGTTGAGTTTCTCAGGACAGAATGGCGCGCGACAAAGCCGAGCGACGAAGCGTAACCGACGAAGTATGGGACGAAGCGTGCGACGAAGTGTTGTAGACAGTCCTTTCGCGTTCTAGCAGGGACGTGATCTTCTATGACGAATCGCGGCCATGCTCACAGCAACCTCAGAGGCGGTCGGCAGCGACGCTGGTCGTACACTTCGTCCCACACTTCGTCGGTTACGCTTCGTCGAACCGCTTCGTCGTCTCCAGGAACGCTGGCGATGACTATTCACTCACAGATTTTTCGGAAGGCTCCGATTTGTTTTGGTTTGGCGGACGAATCAGATGCGTTCGCCCTGATCCGGCTCTAGACGCACTATGAGTGATTGGCTAACGCTGTCTAGCATGAGGGCGAGCAATGACAAAAAATAATAGGGCAGGCGATGTACGCAAGGCCGAGAGGTCGGCGCGCGGGCGCCGCGACCTGGTGTTACAGGCCTTGAATCACCGGGACGCGGGGCAGGTGCCGGTTGACTTCGGTTCGACGGCCATCACGGGCATGCATGTTTCCTGCGTGGCCGCCTTGCGGGAACGCTACGGCCTCGAGCGACGCCCGGTTAAGGTGCACGAACCCTATCAGATGCTGGGCCTGATGGAGGACGATCTGCTGGACGCGCTGGGCGTAGACACCGTGGGCCTGCTTCCTCTGGGCACGCTCTTCGGCGTGCCGCCGCGCGACTGGAAAGCATGGCGCACGCCCTGGGGTCAGGAGGTGCTGATTCCCGGCAAGCTGGCCTTCACCACGCGTGGCGGCGATACCTTCGTGCATCCGCAGGGCGACGTTTCCGCGCCCCCCAGCGGGCGCATGCCGGAGGGCGGTTACTTCTTCGATTCGATTGTGCGTCAGCCGCCCATCGAGGAAGACAAGCTCGATCCGCGTGACAATCTGGAGGAGTTCGCGCCGTTGTCGGACGAAGACCTGGCGATCCTCGCGCGTGAGGCTGAAGCGGCGTCCGCGACGGGACGGGCCGTGGTGGGCGGGATCGGCGGCACCGCCTTTGGCGACATCGCAATGGTGCCGGCGCCCTTCCTGCGGCAGCCAAAGGGCATCCGCGACATCGCGGAATGGTACATGGCCACGGCCGCCAGGCCCGACTATGTGCACGCCGTCTTCTCGGCTCAGTGCGAGATCGCCCTGGAGAACCTGCGGCGGCTTCACGCGGCCGTGGGCGAGAAACTGGACGTGCTGGTGGTCTGCGGCACCGACTTCGGCACGCAGACTTCCAGCTTCTGCTCGATCGCGACTTTCGAGCATCTCTACGCGCCTTACTACCGCAAGGTCAACGACTGGGTGCACCGGCACACGTCGTGGCGGACCTTCAAGCACTCCTGCGGCGCCATCGCGAATTTCATTCCACAATTTATTGAAGCGGGGTTCGATATCCTCAATCCGGTGCAATGCTCGGCCGTGGGCATGGCGCCGGAGGAACTGAAACGCCGCTACGGCGAGCGCATGGTCTTCTGGGGCGGCGGCGTGGATACGCAGAAGACGCTGCCTTTCGGCACGCCCGAACAGGTACGGCGCGAGGTGCTGGAACGCTGCCGCATCTTTTCCCGGCAAGGCGGTTTCGTCTTCAACGCCATCCATAATGTGCAGGCCCGGACCCCCGTGGACAACATCGCCGCCATGTTCGCGGCCTTGCGCGAGTTCAACGGCGTATAAGCCCCGGCAGGGCCATGCGTCAACCCGGCCCGGGCGACCGCTCCGCCAGATCCAGGGGACTCGCCCGCTCCTTCTGCGTACGGCTCGGCACCGTGTGCGTATAGATCATCGTCGTGCGCACGTCGCTGTGCCCCAGCATCTCCTGGATCGTCCGGATGTCGTAGTTGGCCAGCAGGAGGTGGCTGGCGAAGGTGTGCCGGAACGTGTGAGCCGTGACGCGCTTGGCGACCCGTGACGCGCCGGCGGCCTGGTGGATGGCCTTCTGGACGTGGCTCTCGTGCAGGTGGTACCGGCGGCGCTCCCCTGTCTCCGGCACCAGCGTCAGGGTCTTGGCCGGAAAGAACCACTGCCAGATCCACTCGCGTGGGGCGTTCCTGTATTTCCTCTCCAGGGCGCCGGGCAGGAAGACGCCCCCATAGTCGTCCCTGAGGTCGAGCGTGAAGAGGTGTTCGACCCGGGCCAGGTGCGCGCGCAGGTCCGGCACGAGAACCCGTGGCAGCGGCACCGTGCGGTCCTTCTTCCCCTTCCCGTCATGCACGGTGAGTACGCCATCGTCGAAGTTGAAGCACTGCACCCGCAAGTTCAGGCACTCGAAAAGCCGGAGCCCGCAGCCGTAGAGAAGCCCGATGACCAGTCCGTACGGATAGGCGGCCTTCGCGACCACCGCGTCGACCTCCGCCGCCGTCAGCACGACGGGAATGTACCGCTTGCGGCGCGCCCGGACAATGCCATCGGCAGCGTCGAACTCCTTCCTGAAGACGTGCCGGAACAGGAACAGGAGCGCATTGAAGGCCTGGTTCTGGGTCGACGCCACGACCCGCCCGTCCACGGCCAGGTGCGTCAGGAAGCTCTTCACGTCCTGCATAACGATGCCATCCGGCGGCTTCCCGGCGAAACCGGCGAACTGGCGGACCCAGCCGGCGTAGGCGTCGAAGGTCTTCGGGGAGTACTGCCGGACTCTCACC
>JAQULY010000358.1 GCA_028718445.1 Kiritimatiellia bacterium | reverse complement strand
CGGTAATCCGTCGTGAAATCGCCAACCAGATAGGGCACCTCGCGCAAACCGCCGCCGCTTGTCTCCAATACCACCACGTTCAAGGTTGGCGTTGACCCGGTACGCAGCGCAGCCCGGATGTCAGCCTCGCGACCACGGCAATCGAAACGCGTGGTCCGCCGCCAATCGGCGATCCTGTGTCCGTTGATAAACAGGGATGCGTCCTCGCGCCAGGCCGCATCTTCCGTCACCAGCGACATTCCCGCCACGGGTCCGGTCAGGAAGAAGCGACTGTTGTATCGGGTCGGGCGGGTCACCCGCTCCGCCGGTTCGGGCTGGCGCCCCAGCAGGTCATAACCTTCGCCGTGAAGATACTCGTCGGGTGAGGTCTCTCCTGGGACGCCGCCCACCGCCCACCATGCGAGCGGTACGGTGTTGGCGGGGAACTCGATCTGCCAGTCCGAACTCCAGTCGGCGATGCAGCGCCATCCCTCCTCCGCGGGCCAGAGTGCCATCGTCCAGCCCTGCCCGGGCCGCCGGAGCGCACTGCCGCGCGGCGGCAACCGCAACGGCGCGCCATCCACGTTGCCGACAAAGGCTTCCTCCCGGCGGTTGAAGGCAAGACCGATCGTGCCAGCGCCAACCTTTCTCCTGGTGACGAAGACATCCCTGTGGCCCTCCCCTTCCACGCTGCATCCCGGCAACTCCCCGGCAGCCTCGGCTTGGTCGGCAAAGACACGGACGCGACCCGCGGCCCAATCGAGGCTCAGCGGTTCATTCAGGGTCCGGCCCAAAGCGGCCGGCACACAGCCCACCGCAATCACTTGCCCTCCGCGATCCATGAAGCGCTTCAGAGCGTCCGCTGTGCGCGCATCGATGTAGCGCAGATGGGGCAGTACGACGAACCGATATGGAACCGGCCGTGGCAGCGCCCCCGCCGTTTCAATCCTTTCCCGCAAGGTCACTTCGTCAATAAAGTCGAAATCCTTCTGGCGCGACAGCAACTCCTCGACGAACGCATGCACCAGGCGCTCGTCCGGCAGGTTGGCGCCGGTCGCCTCCAGCAGATCGGGACGCATCAGGCAGGCCAGACTGGTGGAAGGATACATGAGGGCGGTTTCCACCAGCGGTTCGCCCGCGCTCATGGTCCGGCAGACCTCGCGCGTGTGCTCGAGCAGCACGCGCATGAAGGGCCACTCGGAGTGTTGATAGAACACACTGGGCGGCACTTCGTCCTTGCGCGGCCCATCCAGGGAGTAAGACAGGCCGTGAATATGGAAGTGATTGATGCCCAGGACCATCTGGTAGTCCAGCATGAACTTCAGGTCCCGCAGGCTGGCGCTGTCGCCGACCACTGCCAGCGCGTCGCTGGAAGCCAGCCGGCGGCCGAACAGGCGCGCCGCGGACACAACGGTCTTGATGCCCGTATGGTAGGCGGCGGCCTCGGGCCAGGCGCAGGCCGCGCCCAGCGGGTCGCAGGCTGGAATATCGAACGCCTGGTACATTCGCAGCTCGTTCGGCCACCAGAGCGCGGTCAGGGTCAGCCATTCCGTTCGCGTGAGATGCCCGGAAAAGGCCAGCCCATGCCGGCGACACCAGTCGCCGACGCGATCGCAGTAGTGGGTCCTCTGCAGGCGGTGCTGAGTGAGGCGGTAATGGTGCCGCACCACCGGCGAGCGATCGTCGAGGTCGAGCGCCAGATGGGCCAGATGCGGCAGCAGATCGTATCCGTGATCCGCCTTGAACTCTGCCGCGAAACGGTGCGTCCATGGATATGACATGTGGCCAGGGCTCGGTTCATCGGTGAAGGCGCTGGTGACGATCTTCCCGAACTCCGCGGCAAAACGCTCATGGTAGGGCTGATACGACAGTTCCAGGAAACGCTCCACCGGCTCGGGCCGCAGGATATCGGGATGCACCCCCTGCTGCGAACATACCAGCACCGCCACAACCGTGTAGGCGCCCGGCCGCGGCGGCCGCCACTCCAGGGCAAACCGGTTGTCGTCCATGGTGCAACGCCAATGCGGCGGACCGATGCGGTTGATCAATGGCGAATAGGCTCCGTGCTGGACATGACGGCTGCCCCACGTCTGACGACGCGTTCCGCAATAGGCGGTGACGTCGGTAATCGTCGGGGCAGCGCCCGCGGGCTCGCGGCAAACCGCAAAGGCTCGCAGCAGTCCGCCCGCATCGAAATCCAGCGAGAACGGCCCGGCGCCCGAGCATTCCCGAATGGAGAAACGGAGGCCGCGGGAGATGAAGCCTGGATCTTCCCAGACCACCCGCCCGCCTGCCAGTCCGCTGGGAAAGTAATCCTCGTCCCAAATCCAGAACTGAAGGCCATTCCGCCGGCACGCGTCGACCAGCCACCGCATGGCGTCCCACCAGGCCTCGGACATGTAAGGCGTGGTCAGCCCCTGTCGGGCATGAGCGGAGAGGCCGTCATAGCCGGCCTGAGCCAGCTCCTTCACCTGCCAGTCAAGCTCCTCTCGACGCAGGTCGTGATTGAGGAAGTACTGTGCGATCAAGTGCGATTCTTGCATGCATGCTCCGTTCTGTGCCCCGTCCCCTCACTCTCATACGCCGGCTGCGTTTGACGCTTCTCGAAGGTTACCAGTTTTCGGGGTGTTTCTCAATGCGACATGCGGCATTGCACACTTACTCCTGCCTGATTATCATAAGTGGCATGTCCGCGCCGCCAATTCTGCTTGATGGTCTGAGTGTGCGCTATGGTTCCGGCAGCCGCGAGCAGCTCGCTTTGGACCGCGTATCGCTGCGGGTCGAAAGCGGCTCCGTCTTCGGCTTTATCGGCCCCAACGGAGCCGGCAAGACCACCACCATTCACGTGCTCCTGGGGTTCCAGCCGCCGTCGGAAGGAACCGCCCGCCTGTTCGGACAGGATGTGCGCGACTCGGTCGCCCGCCGTCGCATCGGCTACCTGACCGAGCAGCCCGACGTTTACCGGTTTCTGACGGGACGCGAACTGCTGCGCTATTTCGGCCGTCTCTGCGGCATGCGCGGTCAGGCGCTGGAAGCGCGCATCGCCGCACTGCTCGAAGAGGTTGGGCTGGCAGCGGCGGCCGACCGCCGGCTGAGCGCCTACTCGCGCGGCATGCGTCAGCGCATCGGTCTCGCCCAGGCCATGGTGCACGATCCCGAACTGCTGATCCTGGACGAGCCCACGGGCGGACTGGATCCGCTGGCGCGACGGCAAGTGCGCGGTCTGATCGAGTTGTGGCGGCGGGCGGGCAAGACTGTGTTCTTCTCCTCGCACGAACTTTCCGAGGTGGAGCTGGTTTGCGACACGGTCGGCATACTGTCCCGCGGCCGTATTGTCGCTCTGGGCAGGCCGTCCGACCTGGCGCCGGCGCAAACGAGCCTTGAACAGTACTTCATGCAAGTGATCGAGGACGATCGGAAAGGGGCGCAGCCCGCATGAACAAAACGCTGGCGGTCGCCCATAATGTTTGGCTGGATTGGATGCGCCGCAAGGACGCCTACGTGATGCTCGCGCTGCTGTGCGGCCTGCTGCTGGCGCTGACATCCGTCAACGTCTTCGAACTGCAGGGCACGGCGCGATACGCGCTCGACATCGGCTTGCTGCTGATCTGGGGTTTTAGTTGGCTGTTGGCGCTCAATGCCGGTTCGCGCGAACTGCCGCAGGAGGAATCGCGGGGCACGGTGTTTCTGCTCTTGTCGAAACCGCTGCGCCGCGATCAACTGCTGCTGGGCAAGTGGTTGGGAGCCTGGAGCAGCGCCTGTGCCGCAGTGTTGCTGTTCTACCTGGCAACCTGGGTGCTGCTGGCCGCTCAGGGCGTGAGTGTGCAGCGTCTGCTCCTCTTGCAGGCCATACTGCTGCACGCCTGCGCTGTGGGCGCGATCGTCGCACTGGCCTTGTTGTGCTCCACGCGCATGAACCGCGACGCGGCAGCCGCGGTGGCGGGCGTGCTCAGCGCGGCGAGCATGCTGCTGGTGCCGCAGTTGCCGGCGCTGGCCGTGCACGGTTCGGCGGCGCGCGCCACGCTGATGCAGGCGCTCTACTACGCCCTGCCGCACCTGGAGTTGTTCGATGTCCGGCGCCGCCTGGTGCACGAGTTCGGCACCCTCGATGCCGCGACGTTCCTGCTGGCACTGCTTTACGGTTCTATCCTGACCGCCATGCTGCTGTTGGTCGCCTGGCTCGCGTACAGGCGCAAGCCGTTTACGCGCGACCGCCTCTCGGAATAGCCTGGAATAGCCGCCATGTCTCGCCTGCGAATTGTCATGCTGTTGCTGCTGCTGTGGGTTTCGGCCTGCGCGCTGGCGACCAGACTTGCGCCGTTCCAGGCGGTATCCGGCGCCGGCGCCAGTCCGTTCGCGTCATGGCTGCTCGACGGCGTCCGCGGCGCGCTCTCCAACAAATGCATGGACATGGCCGACCGTTACTTTCACATGGGCGGCGAGCACCAGATCGCCGAGGCTTTCTCCGACACGCCGTTTCAGCGCCTGCGCGACCGAATTTCGCCGCGCGCGGTCGTACATCGGAAGGGTAGCGAAGCCGAGGAAATGCTGCCGTGGTTGTGGATGAGCGCGAACCTCGACAGCAGCAACCTGGAGCATGTGCTCACCACGGGCTTCTGGCTGGAGCGCTCCGGCCATCCCGACCAGGCGGCCAAGTTCCTGGGTGAGGCGCAACGGCGCATCGGCCCGCATCCGGAACTGTACCTGGCGCGCGCCCGGGCCGCGCTGGCGCTCGGGAAGATCGCCGAGGCGGAAGAGCTGCTGACATCCGGCTTGAAGTGTTCGGACCATGCTGGCCCCAAGGACACAACGGAGCAATCCGCCCTGGTAAGCCGCGGTCTGATGAGCTATAGAGCTTATCTGTACGAGATGGCCGGCGACACGAATGCGGCGATACGCGTGTACCGGCGCATCCTCGAGGAGTTCCCCACGCGCGGCGCAGGCTTGCGGCAGCGCCTGCAGGCGCTTGAGAGCGGCGCGACGCCGTCACCTACGGCCGCCGAACTAATCGCTTCCGTCTTGCATGCTCCGATTCTGTGCGAACGCCACGCGCACGAGCATGATACGGCGCATCCAGACGCCGCACAGGAACACCGCCATGATCGAGAGGAGCATTAGCCTATGCGTGTGCTGGTCCCGTTAGCCGAAGGCGCCGAAGAGATGGAGGTCGTGATCGTGCTGGACCTGTTGCGGCGCGCCGGCATCGAGGCGGTCGCGGCGGCTGTCGGCGACGACAAGACGGTCACCGCGGCGCGCGGCGTCAGACTCGTGGCGGACGCGCTCTGGAGCGATCTCAGTCCCGCGACCTTCGACCTGCTGGCGATTCCCGGAGGCACGGGTGGAACCAGGCGCCTTCAGCGGGATGCGCGCGTGTTGCAGGCCGTCCGTGACTTCGTCAAGGCGGGTAAACCGGTGGCGGCGCTCTGCGCCGGTCCGCTGGTGTTGCAGGCCGCGGGCGTGTTGGACGGGAAGAGGGCTACCTGTCATCCGGGCGTGCGCAAGGAGCTGACGGCGGCGGGCGTGTCTGACGACAGCGTCGTCGAAGACGGTCTTATCATCACCAGCCAGGGTCCGGGCACGGCCTTCGCGTTCGCGCTCGCGCTGATCCGACGTCTGCTCGGCGAAAAAGCCGCGACGACAGTGGCCAACGGCCTCGTGTTGCGCCATTGAACGGCACGACTGAGGGCTGACGGCTCGATCACCAGTTGTCCTTGCGCGCGCGCAACGCCGCGAAGACATCGGCGGGCGCGCTGCCGGACATGCTCAGCGACCGGGAGACCTCGGGCGCATCGGCGCGCAGGAAGATGTTGCTGCGGCATTCCACGCGCAACGTGGCGCCGACCGTGGCCCGTCCCGCGCTTGCCAGCCGTTCGACCGCCTGCCGGCGAATCTCGCAGTCGCGGTCGCCGGGCAGCACCGAGAGGGCAAAATCCAGATTGTCGCCGGTGTAGTCATGGCCGCACCAGATGCGGGTGGAGGAAGGCAGCGCGCGCAAACGGCAGAGCGACTGCCAGAGCACGGACGGCGGCGCCTCGCAAGCGCGCCCGCAACCGGCGGCAAAGAGGGTGTCGCCGGTCCAGGCGGCGCGGACGCCGGCAGCGTGATAGAC
>JAQULY010000357.1 GCA_028718445.1 Kiritimatiellia bacterium | reverse complement strand
GAAACTCCGCCCGTGTTCAATGTTAGAGAAACATCCCACCTTCATGTCGGAAGTCCTTTCGTGTTTGTCCTGCCCCGGTTCCCGGTGTACTCCGGCCACGCCGTTCCCCGTGCCACTGCTACGGAATGAAATCGTAGTCGTACAGACCGTTGGGCATCGGTTCCGGCCTGGCGCACCGGGTCTCGACCTTATGCACGGTCTTGCTGTCCGCCGCGTCGTAGAGCGACTGCATGACATCCAGCGCATGATAGGCCAGTTCGCCGTTGGCCCGGTGCTGTCGGTTACGCAGCAGCGCGCAGGCCATTTCCGCCACCCCCAGCCCCCGGATAAAGTTCACATATCGGAAGGGTTTCGGGATCTCGGCCCATGCGGCGAACTCCGGCCGGTACAGCTTCACCGGCCCGCCAAATCCGTTGGGATCGGGCACGCTGAGCGTGCCATCGCTGCCGTAGATCTCGATCTTCGGAACCTCGGACCCCCAGACCTCGTAGCTCGTGATCAGCGTGGCTGTGGCGCCATTCACAAACTGGAGGATGCCGGCGACATGGGTGGGCACCTCGACCTGGATCTTCTGCCCGTATTTGGGCAAGCTGCGGATAATCCGCTCGGGAAAGCTGGCCTTGGCCGAAGCCTGGACTTCCGCGACGGGCCCGAGCAGCGCGATCAGGGCTGTGACGTAATAGGGACCCATGCCCAAGAGCGGGCCGGCGCCGGGCTTGTACGTGAATTCGGGGTCGGGATGTCCGTATTCGTTTCCATGGTGCGCCATGAAAGCGGTGGCGGCAACGGGAGTGCCGATCCACCCGTCGTCGATGAGCTTGCGGCAGGTCTGCAACCCGCCCCCCATGAATGTTTCCGGCGCGCCGCCGATGCGGACGTTCATGGCTTTGGCCTTCGCGGCCATCGCCCGGCCCTCTTCGCGCGTGATGCCGAAGGGCTTCTCGACGAAGACATGCTTTCCGGCATCCATGGCCTTCAGGCAGATCTCGGCATGGGCCTTCGGAATCGTCAGGTTCACCACGAGGTCGACTTCGGGGGAGGCCATCAGTTCGTCGACATCACACACGTGGGGAATCGCGTACGCCGTGGCTTTTTCCTCGGCTCTCTCCCTGCGCAGATCCGCAAGGGATGTCACCTCCAGCATCTTGAACTGCACAAGATTCTTGAGGTAGTAGTCGCTGATGTTGCCGCAGCCGACAATACCGACCTTGATCTTCCTGGAGGCATCCTGCGCGTCGGCGGTCTGCTGGCGGACTTCGCCAGCCGCTTGTTCTTTTTTGTTCTGCTTTGTCATGTCAGTCCATCCTTGCGTTTATAATTCTCGTGCTGCCCACAACATCCCTCTCTTGATCAACGTTGCCACGGGTTCAACCTTGACGTCTTCGGCGATGTGCCCGACGGAACAGTAATAGACACGGCCTTTGCCCCATCTCTTCACGAACGCCACCGGCATCTCGATTATTCCGTTGGCGGAATGCGGAGCGTCCGATACGGGAAAGCGCGTGCTTGCCAGGGTCGCCACCGCGGGGTCAACATGGAGATAGAATTGCTCCGAACACACCTGGAAGTCATTGATTCCTGCCGTAATCGGATGCTCCATGGCCCTCTTAATGTTCACTTCATAAGTGGTCTTTCCGCCGCCGGGATGCGCCACCCAGTATGCTCCGGTCATAAATTGCCAGTTCGTCTTGCTGGCGAACGAATACATGCCGTTGTGGAATCCGGCGATTCCAACTCCTCCGACGACGGCTTCGTTAACCTTCGCGATCTGTTCGTCCGTCAGGACTTCGTTCGACGTCGCGGACCATATCGGAATGATGACGCCGTACCGCTTCAGGTCCTCTTCGACGAACGCCTTAAGTGTGCCGGATACCGTCACCTCGAACTGCTCAGACTCGAGCCATCCGCGCACCACCTCGGCCTTCTGCTTCGGTTCATGGATTTCCCATCCGCCATTGACGATCAACGCCCTTTTCAAAACCTTAACCCTCTCATTCCTTTAGCGTGCGGTTCTCCCGCCGCCTTGACCCGTACGCACGGGTTCATGTAGCTCGGACAAAAAATATATGGTGAAGTCTCCTGCAATACAATGGCTTCCATTCCTGAATGCATGTCGTATATTATTGCGGCATGACAATCTCGGCGCAGATGGCGAAGCTGATCGAGGACACCCTCGATTGCCGGTTCCGGAGTGATTTCGAGATGAACGTGGGCCAATCGCACTTCACCGGTTGGAGTTCGTTTCCCACACCGGTGGTCTCGCTGATGCTACGGGGGGAGATGGAGACGACCCTCCGCGGGCCACCGCGGCAGACAGTCCGCTGGGGCCCCGGCGAAGCCATCTGCCTGCTGCCCGAAATGTCACGGCTAAACAACATCGTGTCCGGGGGGACAGTCCGCTACCTTGGCGTGTTCGTTGCCTTTGAGATGCTGAGCGGTGTCGATCCGCTGTCGTTTTTCAATATCCCAGTGCTTTACCGCCAGGACGCCGCGGAGCCGATCGCGCTTGCTTTGCGGAAGATCATGGCCGCACGCGCGCTGAGTGATCCGTTCCAGAAAGCGGCGGCCCGCCAGGCGTCGTGCATGGAGCTCCTTCACGTGTTGCTGGCGTCCGCCACCATGAGAGCCGATGCGCCACAACGGCTCTCCGGGCTGGGACGGCTTGCCGAGTCGGTCGCGCATCTGCGCGAAAACTACGCGCGAGCGCTGGATGTGGATCGACTGGCCCGTCTCGCGCACCTGTCGCCGTCCCGGTTCTATCCGGTCTTCAAGACCATCGTCGGCTGCTCTCCGGGAGAGTTCATCCATCGTTTGCGGCTGGACGCCGCCGTGGCGATGTTGGCGAAAGATGACCTCACGATCGCGGAAATCGGTCAGCAGGTGGGGTGGAACGACCCCTTTCACTTCAGCAGGACGTTCAAGCGATTCATGGGCATGTCGCCGAAAGCGTACAGGGATGGCCTGCAGGGGCCGTTCGCCGGACACGTCGACTGACCGCATCCTGGGGACAGATAAGGAACCGGCCAACAATCACAATCTCGTCAGCCAAATCCTGTTGCTTGCCTTCTCTCCAAAGCAGCGGACGTCATGGCTAGGTAGTTCTCGTCCGGCACATATTCGGGGATGCTGTTCCCGGAACCCAAGGCATAACCACCACGGGACTCGGTCTGGTCCAGCAGCGCATTCGCGCGGGCCTTGATCTCCTCCGGCGATTTCCGGCAGAGGTAATCCACGTCGATTCCGCCCACAATGGCGATCCGGGAGCCGTACGTCTCATAGGCTGCTTCGACGGGGAGAATGTTGTCCTCAAACGAGTGCTTGGCATCGATCTTACAGGTGCCACAGATATCGTCGATCAGACCCCACATGTTCCCGCACGAGTGCAGTATGACCGGTTTTCCGTGCGAATGAGCGGCTTCGGCCATTTTCGTGTACCAGGGGATTATGAACTCGCGCATCTGGCTCGGCGCGAGCCGCGTCTGCGTGGCGAACCCCCAGTCGTCGTTCAGAATGGTGGCGCCGTAGCAGTCGAACGAACAGAGAAGGTCGACATGCATGATCAAGCGTTTGCCGATAGCCCCGGCCACGTCCCTGACGAATTCCGGGTCGTCGTAGATAAGCATGCACAGGTTCTCGTAGCCGAACGCAGCGACAAGCCCTCCCAGAACGCTCTGCGGGTTGCTTCCAACGTACTTTCCACCCGCGGGGAGGTCCTTGGCGATAGCCGAGATCTTCTCCCGATAGACAGCGGGGTCGGGGTCCCGCCACGGGAAGGCCTCGAAATCGGAGCGATTCGCGAACAGAGATTCGTTTTGCGACAAGGTCTCAAGCAGCGGGCCCGAAACGAAGGGCAACACCAGGTCGTGGATGCCGATGGTGGTCTGGTAGTCATAGCCCAGGGCGAAGAAATCGCCATGCCTTCCGTGCAACTTGCCGTTGAGGAAAAACTCGAACAGCGCGGGGCGGTCGGGCCTTTCCCGGTTCAGCACCTTCAGCAGTTGCTCAAAGTCGGGCTTGAATTGTGTCTTCACGGCGTTTCACTGTGCTCCGATCGTTTGCCTTTCACCACTGTAAACTGCGCCCATCATGATCACCGGAACAGCGCCTTGCCCCAGTTGGCAGGCCCCCGGTGGATGCCTGGCTTCCACTTGATCTGCTGCTGCAAATTCTCGCCCAAATCGTCGCCGTAGCAGATGTTCATGCTCCAGCGAATGGTTTCGCCGGTCTTCGGACGATAGGCGCCCAGAGATGCCCACGGAATGCGGGCCTCCATCGTGTAACCCTTCTTGTCGCTGTTGACGCGCAAGCCCACCGTGGGATCTTCCAGCAGGGATTCCTGTCTCTCGCTGCTGTTAAGCTGCACGAATATTCCGAGATGGCCTTCGCCATCGGGGCCAATGGCCAGTTGGAAGTCTTCGGGGGTGTAGCCGCCACTGGCCTCCGCCGTAGAGGCACGAATCATGAATTCGATCTGATCGGACAAGTATCGATCCGGCCCCATCCTCCGGTTGACGGCCGGTGATTCATCGCGGATCTTCCACGCCAAGTAGAGGGCCTCGTCATCCCACTGTGCCCAGGCGCGCGCGACCTCGCCGCCGCCGTCAAGAAAGTACTGGGGCGCCTGGGTATCTGTGTCGGTTCCCCACTCGCGCGGATTGATCTCACCGTCGATCAGGATCTCTTCCGTTCGCCGGAGCACGACCCATGTCGGTGTGCGGTCCTCAATTTTGCGGGCCAGCGGCGGCACATCAACTTGGACCGTACCCGAGAAGCGCCGGATTTCGTCCAACCCCTCCACGCGGATGCCGGTGATGTGATACGTGCAGTCCGGCGCTATGTAGGCGTAGACCGTGCCGTCCGTATGCCGGAAGGCGGCCCCGCCCAGGTTCTCCCCGCGGTTCTGCAGTTCGGAAGGCAAATCGTCAAAGAGCCGGGTGACAAACAGGCCGTCGGTGTCCCACACGTCCATCGCGCCGTAATAGTCGATGATGAACAAGTACCGGTCCACAAGACCTACAATCGGCATTGCCAAGCCGGCGCCGGGTTGCCAGGCGGTTGTCACCTTTTCGCCTACATCCCAGATCAGGCTGCCCGCTGGTGAATACTTGCGCAGGCGAACTGGGGCGAATGGACGTTCGAACGGGTTGTACCAGATTCCGAGATAAGTGTTGTTCGTGGCGTCAACCGCTGCGCTGAACACCGCCGGGTCGTATTTTTTGCGGTCGAGTCCAAGGATCGGTTCATCTAGTTGAATGAGCTTCTGCGCGGTATCCCATGAGTAAATCGGGCACCCGTTGGCATCGAGCCCGTCAAACGGGAACTTGATGATCCCGAACCAATGGTATCCGCAAGCGGCGTATATGTCGCTTTTAGGGCTAACGTAGTTGTAGCCCGACCCGAACGAAATGCGCCCTTCCGGCACATTGGTCAGTGCCTCGAAAAAGGTGTACTCGCTGGCCTGAACCTTGCCGTCGCCGTTGATGTCCCGCCATTGCCACTTGCTCTTTGCGAGCGTCTTGGAATCCGGTTTCCATTCTTCGACATCCTCGATCGTCTGCGGAAGCAGCGGCATGCCAGTCGTTCCCAGCTTGAGACGCGGAATCAGCCGGTCGCCCGCCATCTCGACCACGCTGCCCCAACCTGGAGCGATGATGAACGTGCGGCCATTCCATTCGCGGAAGAAGATCTGGCGATAGAAGCCAAAGCCATTCGCGTCCTGCTGAGCGAGCACCCAACGGCGGGTCGGCTCGGACAGGCGTGTTGTGGGATCGATGCGATATTCCCACAGGTCAGTGTTCGGCCACCACACATAGGCGAGTGAAGGATCGATCTCGGAAACCGACATCTGGTGCGACATCATCCCGTGGATCAACTTGCGAACCCCGAAATCAGGCGCATGCACCATCACGCGCTGGCTGCCGAGGTCGGAAAGCAGGATGGTCCCGTCGCCGGCCACGCTGATCCCCAGCGGGTTGTCGAGAGTGTCCGGCGCGATCCGCCCGCCCTGGTGGCCGCCTTTCTGCCCGAACACGCGGAGGAGGCGGTACTCCTTGTCCGACGTGTCGGACAGATCAGACTTGGCCGACGTTCCGGTATACACCC
>JAQULY010000356.1 GCA_028718445.1 Kiritimatiellia bacterium | reverse complement strand
GCTGCTGACCCCCGGCATGGCCGGCGTGGACGTGAACCGCCCCGCGCATCTCTTTCTGCTGACCTACCATCCACCCGACGCGCTGCCGACGCCGGCGGCGCTGGTGCCGCTGTCCGTCGCGGGAGGCGCCGCGTACCTGCGGACAATGCAGGGCTTGTATGAAGAGCGCAGTGACGCCGGTAGTGTCAGCCTGTTCATGGGCGCCAAGGACGCATCCTATCCCGATCCGCTTTACGTGGCCATAGCCGAAGGATACGCCATCACCGCACGTCGCTTGGAGGGCCTGCGCTGGCTCGCGGCGCACCAACGCGACCGCACCACCCCCTTCGCGGCCAGACTGGATGCACCGATCCGCATGACCGTGGACGCTCCTTCCCTAGGACTGCTGCTTGAACTCATGGCCATGCTGGAAAGTCCGCCACAGCCACAAACCGCCGCCCCGGCGGACCGCGTTGCCGTAAATCACCTGCGCGAACTCGGCCTCTTCTGTGCCAGTTTCTCAACCTTTGACCTGGGACTGGACGCCAACGCGCTGCACTTCGAGCTGAGCGTCCAGGCACATGCCGCCAGCAACACCGCGCTGGCACGGACCGTCGCCAGCCTGCCGCCGCTGACTCCGCAGGCAGGCCGGCCGGCGCCCGCCGGTCGCCTGGGCGCCGCCATCAGCGTCGCACCGGGCCTGCTCGCCGCTCTTCCCTCCAACACCGTGGCCTGGTGCGAGTACCTGGCCAATGTCACCCACGTACTCGGCCTGCACATCGCGCCGGGCTGCCAAGGCTGGTTGGCCACGCTGGCGCCGCACCTGACCGGCGAGCATTTCGCCGCGTTGCTGCCTCGCCCCAACGGCACGGGCATGTGCGTTCTGCAGGTCTTCGATGTGCGCGACCAACGCCAGGCTGGCGCCGTGCTGGCAAGTCTGTGTACCAGCCCCCCCACCGGCGCGCGCTTGCGCGGGGCCGTGCCTTTGCCCGTGCGGACCTCCGGCGGAGTGACCATCCACGGTTTCCAACTGGCGGAGAGTACCGCCACGCCGGCAAGCACCAACCAGGTGCACGGCGCCGGCGTCGAGCAGGCCCTGCGGCGACTCCTCAACATGAACTGTCTGGAACTGGCGGTATGCAGCAACCGCCTGTGGATCTCGCAGGGCGCGCCCCGAACGCTCGACCAATGGCTGTCGCGCTCCGAGGCCCCCGCCGGCGACGCATATTTTTCCGTCGCGGACCGCTACCTGCCCTCAATCCCGACGGACGCCACGCTGCTGGGCGGCGCGGAACTGATGCCGCTGGAGGCGCTCCGCCGCGTGGTCACGCTGCTGCCGGGCGTGTCGGAGAAGCAGTTGGCGACACTGCCTCGTCCTGGCGACGGCGTGGGCTGGCGCCTCTCGCGCCGCGGCAGCACCTTGATCTGGCAGGCCTGCCTGCCCACCAACGAACTCTTCGCCTGGCGCCGTCTGCGCGAACTCGATCCGGTCGTGATGCAGGAGTTGCTGACGCTGGTGGCCATGCAGAAATTCCAGGGAACCATCGACGACAGTCGCAGGCAGAACCCGCTACGCGAACCCATCCGGCGCCTGCGGCAGGCGCCCACGGAACAGTAAGGCGGGACACGTGCCGCGCCATAGCCGTCAGGCGAAGGCGGGTCTCGGACCGCCCGCCGGGTGCTCCATCACGGCGCCTATTTCTGCCGCAGTTGCGGGAATAGGATCACATCGCGAATGGCCTCGGCGCCCGTCAGAACCATCACCAGGCGGTCAATGCCGACCCCCATGCCGCCAGCCGGCGGCATGCCGTGTTCCAACGCTTCCAGGAAGGCTTCGTCCAGCTTGCCGGTCTCGCCTCCGGCCTGAGCTTCCAGCCGGCGGCGCTGCTCGACCGGATCGTTGAGCTCGGTGTAGGCCGGGGCAATCTCCTGTCCCGCGATCACCAGTTCGAACACGTCGGCGCACTCCGGGTCGTCCTGACAAACGCGCGCCAGCGGAATCAGGCGGGCCGGCACGCGGGTGACGAAGGTGGGCTGACGCAACGTCTTCTCGATCAGTTTCTCGTAGACTTCATGCGTGACCAGCAGATGGTCCCAGTCCGGCGCCAGATCGAGTCCGGCGGCGGCGGCGCGTTCGCGCGCCGCCGGCAGCGGCAGATCGAACCAGTCGGCGCCCATGCGCTCCTTGACAAGATCGCGGTAGGCCGCTTCACGGAACGGCGGCGTCAGGTCCAGCGCCTCCTCGCCGGTGCCGATCACCGTGCCGCCGCGAACCTTCATGGCCGCATGCACGATCAGGCTCTGAATCAGTTCCCGCATGGTATCCAGGTTGCCATAGGCCTCGTAGAGTTCCAGCATCGTGAACTCCGGGTTGTGCGTGCGATCCAGCCCTTCATTGCGGAAATTGCGGTTAAGTTCGAAGACGCGGTCAAAACCGCCCACCAGCAGTCGTTTGAGGTAAAGCTCCGGCGCGATCCGCAGCACCATGTCGGCGCCGAGGGCCTGGTAGTGAGTCACAAAGGGGCGCGCGGCGGCGCCGCCGGCCTCGCTCTGCAACATCGGCGTCTCAACCTCCTGATAGCCGCGCTCCTGCAGGAACTCGCGCACGGCGCGCACGATGGCGATGCGCTGGTCGAAACGCTCGCGCACCTCACGATTCGCGACCAGGTCCAGATAGCGCTGCCGATAGCGCTGCTCTGTGTCCTTGAGCCCGTGCCACTTCTCCGGCAGCGGCCGCAGCGCCTTGGCCAGCAGTGTCCATTGGGACACATGGATGCTCTTCTCACCCATGCGTGTGACGAACAGTCTGCCGGTCACGCCGATGTGATCGCCCATGTCCAGCAGGCCGAAAGACTCGAAGGCCGCCGCGTCGAGGTCCTTGCTGCTCAGGTAGATCTGGAACCGCCCCGAACCGTCGTGCAGGTCGGCGAATATGCTCTTGCCCATGGCGCGGATTGTCAGGAGCCGCCCGGCCGCGCGCACTTCGCGTCCCTCCTCGAAGCCCTCACGCAGTTCCGCCAGACGCCCCGTACGGGCGAAGGCCTCGCCGAAGGGGCTGTACCCGCGCTCCGCCAGCGCCAGCATGTTCCGGTAACGCTGCTCGCGGTATTCGTCGCTGTCGTGTTCGTTGGACATGCCGCGCAGTATAGTTCGTTCCGGCCCCCCGTGGCAATGACGGGTGCGCTTCAGGATTGTGATTCCCGCTTGACCGCCGCTTTGCTAGATTGGCAACCAGACGTGTGGCCCCATGACACTGATCTCAGACATACGTTACAGCACGATCGCGCATCCGATGACGGTCGGAGACCTGTATTTGCCCAAATGCCCTGAAGGCGCCCCGGCCGCGCTGCTGATCCACGGCGGCAGTTGGAGATCGCTGGACAAACAGCACCTGGCCAACGTGGCGACGATGCTGGTCGAGTTGGGGTACGGCGTCTTCTCCATCAACTATCGTCTGGTTACCAACGCTCCTTGGCCCGCCTGTCGTGAGGACTGCATGGCGGCCGCGCGCTTCCTGGCCGATGCCCGCCGCTCCGCCATGCGGCCGCTCAACCGGCGGCGCCTGCTGATTGTCGGCGCCACGGCTGGCGGCCACCTGGCGCTGATGACCGGCCTGCGGCTGCCGCGCGAACAAGTCGCGGGCATCGTGTCGCTGGCGGCCGTCACCGATCTGCGCAGCCAGATATCGGCGACGACCTGCGACGCCTTTCCCGAGGCGTTCTGGCGCCGTTTCTTCGGCTCGGAGGATGTCTCGCCCACGATGCGGCTGGAGGCTTCTCCCGTGGCAATCGTGCCGCCGCACCCGCCGCCGTTGTTGTGCATCCACAATGTGTTCGACGACCAGATCCGCATGGAGCAAAGCGAACACATCATCGCCGCCTGCCGCGAGCAGGGCGGACAGGCCGAGTTGTTCTCTTTCAACGGTCCACCTAAGGAACACGGCTTCTGGCTCGATCCCGCGGCGCCATCGCCCAGGCTCCTGCCCGCCGTCGAAACCGCCATCGAGCAGTTTACCCGGAACCTCCTGGACGAGGTTTGAGCGAATCAGCGGTACCCGCCCGCTTCGCGAATGGTGTCGAACATCGCCAGGACGTTCTCGACAGGTGTCTCCTCCAGAATGGTGTCGTGGCTGGCTCCGGCCACGTAACCGCCCCCTGGCATCATCAGGCGCAGCACCTTGAGGGTGCTCGCGCGAACCGAGTCGGGAGTGCCTTCGATCAGCACGTGCTGCGAGTCAATCGCGCCGTTAAAAAGCATCTGATCGCCGAAGTCGGCCTTGAGCCGGCGCAGATCCATGCCGCCGCAGCAGGGCTGCACGGCGTGCAGACCGTCCAGTGCGGCCTTAATCAAGGATGGTATCAGGGGACGTATGCCGCCGCAGCAGTGCAGCATGACTTTCAGACCAAAGGCGTGCCCCAGGCCGATCAGTCGCTTGAGGTGGGGAACGAAAAAACGCTCAAACATCTCCGCGCCCATCAGCGGTCCGGTCTGACTGCCGAAATCGTTACCGATGAAGAAGATGTCTATGGCGTTGCCGGCTGCCTCGAACACCTGCTGACTGCCGGCGGCGTAGTAGTCCACGAGATGCCGCAGCACGGCGTCAAGCACCTCCGGCCGATCGTACGCGCAAAGGCAGAGGTGCTCCATGCCAAGCAAGTCTATGGCGTCGTGCCAGAAGGGCGACCATTCGCCACCGAGCACGGCGTACTGACGGTTCCAGGCCAGCGCCTCGCCGCGAATCCGCGAGACATCGTTCCAAGTTGGGTCCGGCCACGGGTAGGCATCCACTTCTCGAACGGTGGTCGCCTGCTGCAGCGGATGCGCGAGCGGCTGTCCGTAGCCCAGGCCCTGGCGCTCGATGCCGAAGACCGACCGGCAGGTGGCGCCCGCGGTCGAGGGTGTCAAGGCGGGCCCCACGTAGCGCGACGAGACGCGTCGGAAGTCGTCGCCCAGCCTGAGGCGCATGGCCTCGTCATTCATGCGCAGGTGTCGCTTGGCCTTGTCCCAGAACTCCGCCGACGCGCCGCACCAACAGGGCACCCGGTCGGGTTCCTGGTGCGCAAATGCCGCCATGACCCGTTCACGTGATGTCATAAACGCTCCCTGAATCTGCCAATCTCGCACTCACGGGCACCTCCTTGGCGCCTCCACCACTCACCGCCTCGTCACTAGAGCGCCTGCTTGTACGGAATTGGCAGGCGGTATTCGCGGCTCAAGCGGTGCATCTCGATCAGCAGCGCGTCCGTGGGCTGACGCGCATAGGCGCCGATCAGGCTGTGCATCTTGCGGCGCGCCCATTTCGCGCGCAACGCATCGCCTCCCGCGGGAGCGTTCTTGAGATCGAGGTTGAAGATCACATCGCACTTGGCCTCGCCGCCCTGGCCGCGCACCTGCAGCACCAGGTTGGTGGTCGCGTTCGGGCACGAGCCGTAGAACTCCAGCGGACGATCGGAGTAGAGATTGCCGGCCGGCAGCGGATGAATGTCGGCGCCGGAGGCCAGGTCAACCACGGCTTCGACGTCGCCCAGCACCGGGCGCGCCACGCCCATGAACATGGACTGGATCGCGGACGGAATGTCCCAGCGCCCCGAGGCCACAATCGACGACGCCCCGCGATTGCAGTAGGTCAGCATATCCAGCAGGTAGCCGTTGGCGTTGCCGTGCGTGCCGAGGGCGAAAACCGAAAATCCGCCCGGATTCAGCTTGGTGAACTCGCCGATGATCTGGGTGCTGGCGGTCACGCCCGTGGTCGAGTTGCCGTCCGTCACCACCACCGCGATCATCGGCCGCCGCGGATCGCGCGGCAGCGACCGCAGCGCGCTGATCGAAGCGAAGACGTCGGTTTCGCCTTCCGAGCGCATGTTGGCGATGAACTCTGCGGCGCGCGCGCGCGCCGTCTCATCGACAGTCTGCCAGCCCTCGAAGCAGAAGACCGGCCTGTCGTTGAACTTGACCACGTTGAAGCGGTCAGCGGGTTGCAGTGTGGCCAGCACCTCCCGCAACGCCTGGCGGCAGAAGTAGAGCCGCTCCTCGGCCAGGCTGCGAGAGCTGTCCTGTACCAGCACGATGTCCTTGGGCACCACCGGCAGCACAGCCTCGTCGCGCCGGTCCACCTGGACGCGGAA
>JAQULY010000355.1 GCA_028718445.1 Kiritimatiellia bacterium | reverse complement strand
CAGGCAGTGCTTGGCGTTCAGCAGCAGCACCCAGAAGATCTCCTGGCGCAGATGGCGCGCCTGCGGCGCGAGCAGGTTCCAGACGCTGGCGGGGTCACGAACCTGGATCGGATCAGCGCTGGGACCCTGGCCCGCGGCGCGCCGGCCCAATTCAAAGGCGGCCGCCAGTTCCATGGCCTTGACCTGGCCCAGCCCAGGAATGTGCAGCGCGCGGATCTCTTCAACGTCCGCCGCCGCCAGCCCCCGCAGGCCGGCGGCACGCAGCAAGATGTCGCGTGCGAGCTCGATCACGTTGCGGCCGCGCGTACCGCTGCGCAGCAGAATGGCCAGCAGCACCTCGTCGGAGACATTGGCCGCGCCACGTCGCTGCAACTCCTCACGGGGCCGCATTTCGCTCGGAAGATCGCGCACGTTGACCGAGGCCGGGTAGGGCGCGTCACGCTCAACCACGCGCGACTCCGCGTTTTCAGAGCCGGATGGGGGTTGGTCCATATTTCCTCCAGGCTTCCAGCACGAGTCCGGCTACGACCGCCACGGGCTCGTCTCCGGAAAGGTCAATCCAGCGCACGTCCAACTGGCGCCGGAACCAGGTGTCCTGACGTTTGGCCAACTGGCGCGTCCGTGCCGCCGTGCGCTCGCGCGCCTCGCCGGGACCGATCAGCCCGTCGTGCAGCGCCAGCGCTTCGGCGTAGCCGATCGCTTGGCTGGCCGTGCTCGATAGCTGGCCCTGGCGCGTGCGCAAGGTCGCTGCCTCCTCAACCAGGCCGCCGGCGAACATGCGCGCCACGCGTTCCTCGATGCGACGGTGCAGGGCGGCGCGCGGCAGCCGCAGGCCGACCGCCGGCGGCGGGGGTTGCCCGCGCCAGCCGGCGGGCGCGGGCGCGCCCGCCTCGGCGCGCTCGATCGCGCGGATCAGACGGCGCGGGTTGTCCAGGTCGCCGGGCGCGACCAGATGGCGCGCGCCGCGGGCATCCAGTTCCCGCAACAGTGCCGCGATGCCGCCCCGCGCGAACTGCTCGTCCCACTGGCGACGCCGGGCCGGATCGGAGGCGCCGGATTCAAGTCCGGAGAGGATGGCCTTGACGTACAGGCCCGTGCCGCCGGCCACGATGAGCGGGCGCGGGGGAGACAGGCGCGCCAGCGCCGTGCGCGCTGAATCCAGCCAGTCGCCCACGCTGAACGGCAGGCTGGCCTCGACGCAATCCAGACCCATGTAGGGAACGTCGCCGCGTGCGCGCAGGGGCGGTTTGTCCGTGCCGATGTCCATGCCGCGATAGACCAGCATGGCATCGGCGGACAGGATCGCCGCCCGGTGCCGTTCGGCCAGCCACTGCGCCACCGCGCTCTTGCCCGCGGCGGTGGGACCAACCAGCACCCAGGCGGTATGCGGCGATGCGTTCAACATGCTTGGACGTTTCCTCCTTCGGCGCTGCCCGCCTACTCCTGCTGGCGTTGGGAGACGTGCGCGCGATTCAGGAACTGGGACAGCAGATAAAGGCCGATGCCGATGCAGATCGCGCTGTCGGCCACGTTGAAAGCCGGGAAATGCCAATCCCGATGGTAGAAATCGAGAAAATCCACCACGTATCCGAGTCGCACCCGGTCAATCAGGTTCCCGGCGATACCCGCCATCAGCAGTACCCAGGCGGTGTTGCCGCCGCGCCAGCCTCCGAACAACTCGCGGCGCCGCCGCAGCAGCAGCGCCAGCATGGCCACCGAGAAGCCGATCAGCAACAGACGCCAGCCCGTCAGCAGCCCCCACGCGGCGCCGGTGTTGCGCACATAGCGCAGGTCGAAGAAACCCGGCGCGACGACGATGCGCTCGCCGTGCAGCAGGCAGCCTTGGACCCAGGACTTGGTCGCCTGGTCGAGCAGGACGATGACACAGATGGCAACTGCGCGGAGCATGCTGCCGTCCGGCACGCTAGGGGACGAAACGCCGCGGCGCGCCGCCTTGAGGCGTCCCGCGGCCGCGTTCCTGCTCCGACTGGCAGCGCACGCAGGTCTTGACGAACGGCAGCGCCGCCAGGCGCGGCTTCTGAATCAGTTCGTTGCAGCCCTGGCAGACGCCGTAAGTGCCGTCCTCGATCGCCAGTAACGCCTCGTCAATCTTGTAGATGATCTGCTGATCGCTGCCGGCGCGCTCGAGCGAGAAGAGCCGGTCAAAGGCGTCGGTGCCGTCCTCCTCGGGATTGACCTCATCGTCACGCTTCAGCGATTCCTGTCGCATGGTGACGATCTTGCCGGTAAGGCGGTTGCGCATGGCAATGAGATCCTGACGGTACTTGGCCAACTCCTGGTCGCTGAGACGGACCTGGGCAGCCTTGCCCGCGGGCGCGGCCGGCTGGTGCGCATCCGGCGCCGGCTTCTTCGCACTGACAGCCTGCGCCTTGTTACGGGCGGCGGGCCGGGATGCGGCCGCAACCGTCTTCAGTGCTTCAGCCTGCTTCGCGCCGGCCTTCGCCTTGGCGGGCGCGGCGGGCCGGGCAGCCTTCGGCTTGCCGGCGGACTTGGTCGCCGCGCGTTTCGCAGGAGGTGTCTTCTTTGCTGCGGTCTTGGTCATTGGCATCCTGGCATCCTCAACGTGGTCACCGCCGCCGCCCGAACGGCCGCCCATGTCGGCCTCCTGCCGGCGCCTGTGAAGAAAGCGCCGAAGTATATGGCAGAAATGGAGGGTTAGTCAATCCGCGTGCCAATCATTTTTGACTTTGACAGGTGAACCCCCATGAAGTAACTTTAACGCCCTGTTCTTTTGATCCGCATCAGCCAGCGAGGGAGTTGGTCACGTGAGTTTTATGGAACCGCTGCTCGCGCTCCAGGAATTGGACGCGCAGATACTGGAATTGCAGCACGAAATCCGCGATATTCCGTCGCGCCAGCAGCACGAGACGGAGCGATTGAAGGAGGCGCAGGAGCGCCTCACCGCGGCCCAGACCGAGCTGCGCGCGTTTCAGACGCGCGTGGCGGATTTCGAGTTGCAGGTGCAGGCCGTGCGTGACCGCATCGTCAAGCTCAAGCAGCAGCAGATGACCCTGAAGTCCAACAAGGAGTTCCGGGCCATGGAAGCCGAGATCAACAACGCGATGCATGAGGCTGAAGGCCTGGAAGGCCAGCAGATCATGGCCATGGATGCCGTTGTGCCGATCAAGGCCAAGGTGGCGATGAACGAGGCGCGCGTGGCCGAGGAGCGCCAGGGCAACGAGGCCTTCATGAAGGAGTTGGAGCAGCGCTTGACGCAGGCCCGCGCGCGGCTGCAGGAACTCGAGACGGAGCGCGCCGCCGCGGCCGTCAAGGTCAATCAGCAGCAATTGCGGGTCTATGACCGGCTGCGCAAATCGCGGCGTCCGACCATCGTCAGACTGGCCGACGGCGTTTGCGGCGGTTGCCATCTGGAGCAGCCTCCCTCGATCCGCCACCTGGTCAAGCGCGATAATGCCCTGGTGACCTGTCAGATGTGTGGTCGTTTGCTTTACGGTTGAGGGAAGCCCATGCATGCATTCCGGAAGACTGCCGCCGCGGTTCTGACCCTCTGCGGTCTGGGAGGCGCCATGCCGGCGCCGGGCGCCGAATCGTCCGCGCCGCGTCTCTGGGCGGCCGCCGGCTACTGGGGCGGCGACGCCACCTACAGCATCGGCGGTCGGGTTGTCATGGACGGCGAGACGATGCAGGTGCATGACCCGTTGAGCGAGCTGAAGTTCCCCGTCGAGGCCGCCAGCTTCGGTGGCGGCGCCGACATTCCCCTGGGCCGACGCGCCGAACTGCGTCTATCCGCTTTCGGCATCGGCTCATCCGACTCGGGCACGGTCGAGAATCGCGACTGGCTGGAGCCGGGCGTGCTCTGGGTCGAGTCCGAGAGCGACGCCTCGTTGTCCGGCTACAGTCTGAATGGCGACTGTGTCTGGTGGTTCGATCTCAACGGGCCCACGGCCATGACCCCCATCCAGTTCGGCGTCGGCGGGGGTGTCTTCTATCAGTCGCTGTCGTGGGACGTCGAGAACCTGGACCAGTGGTACCCGTTGGAACCCGGGCTGCCCCACGCGATCGAGCCGGGGCTGGTCGCAACCTACGAGCTGGATGTGTTGATGCCTTATCTCGAACTGGCCTTGCGCGCGCAGTTCGAACGTGTCCGTTGCGTTGTCAGCGCCGGCCTGGCGCCCTACGTCGGGGCCGAAGACGAGGACGATCACATGCTGCGCGGCATCCTGGCGCGCACCGATGCCGACGGTGTCGGTGGGCTTGGCGAGGCGCGACTCGAGTACGATCTCACGCCGCAAGTCTTCCTGCAACTGCGCGGCAACGTGTTCGGATTCGTGGCCGATGGCACCGAAAAAGACAGGACCTACGCGGGGCCTGATGCCGGTTCCACCTGGACCATCGAGCACGAAATAGACGTTTTCCAGTACCAGATCGCGGTTGCAGTTGGCATGGCGCTCTGACACGCGCCGGAGCGTACTCCCATGAAAGCTGAGTTGGCTATCGGACTGGACAACGGCACTCAGGGAACCAAGTGCGTGGTGTACGATCCGGAGGCGCGCCGCGTGCTGGCCAGCGCCTACGCGCCGCACAGCCTGATCGAGAATGACGCGGGCCGTCGCGAGCAGGAGCCGCGGGAATGGATCGAGGCCGCCACCAAGGTTCTGCGCCAGTGTCTTTCCGCTAAAGGCGTCAAACCCGGACGCGTGGCGGCCATCGGTGTTTCGGGGCAACAGCATGGTTGCGTCGCTCTGGATAAGGATGGCGCGGTCTTGCGTCCGGCCAAACTCTGGTGCGACACGGAGACCGTGGAGGAGTGCGACATCATCACGGCGCGCGCCGGCGGGCGCGAACGCGTGGTCGCCGCCATCGGCAATTCCGTGGCCGCGGGCTTCACTGCCTCCAAGGTGCTCTGGCTGAAACGCCACGAACCGGCGCTGTATGAACGCCTGGCCACCGTGCTGCTGCCGCACGACTATCTCAATTTCTGGCTGACGGGCGAGCGCCGCACCGAGGCCGGCGACGCCTCCGGCACGGCCTACTTCGATGTGCGCCGGCGCTGCTGGTCGGAGGAACTGCTGCGCGCGATCGAGCCGGATGGACGGCTGACCGGCTGCCTGCCGGAAGTGATTGCATCCGACGAGGTCATCGGTACTCTGCGGCCGGAACTGGCGCGCGAGTTCGGCCTCCCGGCGGACGTGATCGTCGCCACCGGCGGCGGCGACAACATGATGGCCGCCATCGGCACCGGCAACGTCACGCCCGGCGTCGTCACCGCCAGCCTGGGGACCTCCGGCACGATCTACGCCCATGCCGACCGCCCGATCGTTGACCCGTCCGGCGAACTGGCGGCCTTCTGCTCCAGCACCGGCGGCTGGCTGCCGCTGGTCTGCACCATGAACGTAACCGTCGCCACCGAGCAGGCGCGGCAACTGCTGGGTCTCGGGCTGGCTGAGTTCGACGCCGAAGTGGCCAAGGCGCCGGCCGGCGCCGAGGGACTGTTGCTGCTGCCATACTTCAACGGCGAACGCACTCCGCCGCTACCCCGCGCGCGCGCCTCCTTCAGCGGCCTCAGCAGCGCAAATTGCACGCGTCCCAACTTCTGCCGCGCGGCCATGGAAGGCGCCACGCTGGGATTGCGCTACGGACTGGAAGTGCTGCGGCGGCAGGGCATCGAGGCGAACGAGATCCGCCTGGTGGGCGGCGGCGCCAAGAGCGCGATCTGGCGACGCATCGTGGCCGGCGTCTTCGGCACCACGGTGGTCTGCCCGGCGGCGCCGGAAGCCGGCGCCATGGGCGCGGCCATCCAGGCGTTGTGGTGTCTGGCCAAGCGCAACGGACACCCCGTGCCGCTGGCCGATCTGACCGCGCGGCACGTCACCCTCGACGAGACGACGCGCGTGGCGCCGGATGCCGGCGAGGCGCGGCGGTACAACGAAATCTACGCCCGCTATCTGCAGCTAAACGACGCCCTCGCTCCGCTGTCGCGCTAGCCGGCGCGCCCGCGGGAAGACGGCGCGACTGTGGTGCAGACAGCGGCACTGGTCGGTTGACGATTACGGGCGACGATTACGGAAGACGAGGAGAAACTTCCGAATCGTCCACCGTAATTGTCGCCGCTATC
>JAQULY010000354.1 GCA_028718445.1 Kiritimatiellia bacterium | reverse complement strand
CGAAGATCAGCGGGTCGGCCAGCAAGGCGATCATGCGATTTCCCTTGTGGACGGATCTAAAGAACTGCCGCAGCCGGGAATTGGGGCGGTAGCCCAGCGCCGCAATCGCCGTCTTGACCCGTTTGCAGGTCTCTTCCGTGATGGCGGGGTGCTCGTTGATCACCCGTGAGACCGTGGGCACGGACACCTGCGCCAGCCGCGCCACATCCGCCATGGACGCCTTTCTTCTGCCTTTGCCAGTCCTTTGTGTAGTCATTTCGTGTGCAATATTGCACAACAGCCATGGAAACGTCAACATCAAATACTTATCTCTGCGAGTTTGGTCAACCGCCTTCGGCTTAACAGGGGCGGTCAAGGATTGTGATTGCATATCACGACCACGTGTTACATTATCCTAGGCGTGTTGGCAGGAGCGATCGGTGGCGAGGAGCAAGAGCGAAGTCAGTCTGGGCACGGTGGCTGCAAGGAGCGGCGTCAGCCGCATGACCGTCAGCCGCGTGCTGCGCCATGACACGCGCGTGGCGGCCGCCACGCGCGATGCCGTCCTCAAGGCTGCGCGCGAAGCCGGATATGTATCCCACGGAGCTGCGCCGCGCGGCAGAGTGGGGCAGGTGAACGAATACGCGATCCTGTGCCATCGCGACTACGCCGGGTCGGATGCCTACTTCGGGGAGATCATCCGCGCCGTTCAGCAGGAGCTGTTCGCGCGCAACTGCGCCTGCTCGCTGGCCATTCTGGGTGACGACATGGCCGATTTCGTGCAACTCCGCACCATGCTGCTGTCCCGCGGGACCGCCGGCATCCTGATTGTGGGGGCGATCACGCCGGTCTTTGTCAACGCGCTCATCGGCATCCAGTCGCGTCTGATGCTACTCGACGATGAGGGCAGCCTCGCCATCCGGCATCCCTACAACGCCGTCTATCCCGACCACCTGCGCGGCGGCCGTCTGGCTTTTGCCCATCTACTTGGCTTGGGACGGCGTCGCATTGCCGTGATCGAAGGGCAGCCGAACCACTACTTCTGGCGCAGCGTACGCACCGCCTGGCGGGAGGCCATGGAGGATGCAGGCATTCCCGCGGACTCCAGTCTGGTCATCAGCAATGCCTTCAACCGTCGCGGCGGCTATCGTTCCGTCAACAGCCTGTTGGCTTCCGGCGTCAAGTTCGACGCTGTGTTTACCAACGATGAAATGGCGGTTGGTGCGCTGGACGCCCTGCGTGAGGCGGGACTGCGAGTGCCCAGGGATGTGTCCGTGATGGGATTTGATGGCCTGCCGATCGGCGAGGACGTGAGCCCGCGGTTAAGCACCGTGAAGGTTGACCGGCGCCGCATGGTGACGGTGGGGGTCGAACGGCTCATGGCCATGGACGCGCGCGCGTCCGGCGCGGGCGAAAAGACCGTTCTGCTGCCCGAACTCGTCGTGCGCGAGTCGTGCGGCGGAACTGAATGTGCGGACGCCATCCCGGTGACGGCGTCCGCCGGTTGCAGGGGAAACAAGCACAAACTGGAGAAAGACAATGGGATACCTTCCAAAAAAACAGAGTGAGATGCGCGTGGCCAAGCTGCGGGAGTTGATGGCCGCCAAGAGCCTGGATGCCGCGCTGGTCTATTACGATGAGTTCAATATCGGCAACGGCTGGTATCTGACGGGCTGGTGCCCGCAGTTTGAAATCGGCGCCGTGATGGTGCCCCGCAAGGGCGACGCCATGATTCTGGGTGGTCCCGAGAGCGAGCCGTTCGCCAAGCTCGACAGCGCCATCGCGGAAACGCGCAACGTGCCGGCCTTCATGGTGCCGGACGAGGAGTATCCGAACGCCAGGATCACGAATTTCGCGGCACTGCTGGGGGAACTGAAGCGCAAGCTGGGCAAGGTGCAGCGCGTCGGGCTGGTTGGCGGCGGCCGGATGCCGGCGGCCTGCCACAAGCAGATTGTCCAAGGTTTCCGCGGCGTCGCGCTGGTTGATCTGACGGACGACTACCTGAAGCTGCGTTACCACAAATCCGGCTGGGAAATCGAGCAGATCCGCGCCGCCTTTCGCTTGGCCGACGCTTCCTACGACGCGATGAAGCGCCAGATCAAGCCGGGGGTGTCGGAGATCTCGGTGGCCGCCGCCGGCGAGTACGCCGGACGCAAGCGCGGCGCCAGCGGCTTCGGATTCAGCGCCATTGTCGGAAGCGGACCACGGGCCAACGCCGTGGTGCCCACGGCCAGCTCAAAGATGCTCAAGTCGGGCGAGCTGGTCATGATCGGGATCGCGCCGAAGGTCAACGGATACGCCGGTGTGGTTGGCGACGTGTTGCCGGTGAGCGGATCATATTCGCGCCGCCAGAAGGAGTGCATCCGCATCCTGCGCGAGGCCTTGTTACTGACGCGTGAGCAGTTGGTGCCGGGCAAGACCGGTACTGAGATAGACGCGCCGGCCCGCGCCTTGTACAAGAAGCATGGCCTGCTCAAGTACCTGGTCTGCCCCTTCTGCCACACCATCGGTCTGCACGAGGCGGAGTCGCCGTTCTTCGGACCCAACGGCCGGGACGTGCTCAAGCCAGGCATGACTGTGTGCGTGGACGTGAGTTTCTTTGCGCATCCCGAGTTCCACGGCACGCGCATCGAAACCGGATACGAGATTACGAACAAGGGCGCGGTACCCTTCAGCCCGAAGATGGACAAGCTGCTGACCTCCGACCTGTAACCAGGTCCGACCGAAAGGGCCTTCCCGCCACTGGCGGAAAGGCCCTTTTCCATTAATCGCGTGGTCTATTTCCAGCGGATGCGGAAGATGCGCAAATCATAGGGTGCGATGGTCGCCTTGATGGTCACGCGGCCGTTCCGATCCGTGCCCATTGCGTGCTCCTCCCGCCAGATGTCGCGAACGGACTGAAGGCGATCAGTCGTCCGTTCCTTTTTAACGCTCAGCGTTCCGCGCCATGTCTTGTGACCGTTGTTGATGGCCGCGGCCAGGGCGAACCCCGGTCCGTCGTTCACGATCAATTCAAGCCCCTCGGGACTGGCCTTGGCTGGAACGACCGCGTCCAGATAATTGCCGAAAAGGTGCCGGCACAACGGCAGGAGGCTGACGCCGGGCGCATCCTGGCTGAAGAGCACGGCCGTCACCACTACGCGTCCCTTCCCGTAAGGGACCTCCCAAATCAGCGGCGCGTGGTTTTGGGTCTCTCCCAGCACACGACCATTGGGAACGTCCACCTTGCTGTAGTAGAAGTACCGGCAGTCGCCGAATTCCTCACCGTCTTCCAGGCAACGGGTCATGTCATATTTCATGCCCAGGCTCGAACTCTTCCGCAGGACACCCACCTTTCGGAGCAATGACTCGGGCAACTGACTCATGGACGCGATCAGCGTTCCTCCCTGGCTGACATAGTCCAGGAATCGATGGGTTTGCGTCCTCGACCACTCCTGACGTCCGGCCAGAAACATGATCTTGTAGTTCCGGAGCGTGCCCGAACCGGCGTTGTCCAACAGGACATCCATGCAGTCGCCGTAGGGGCTGGGGACAAGTTGCCCGTCTTCGAACGGGCGTATGTCGAGTCCATCCTTCCGCATCTCGTTGTACTCTTCTTCGCATCTCCAGGGGACGTCCGGATTCAGCGCTTTGTCCGTCGTGCCGGTGGACTTGTTGTGTCCCGGGAAGAACATCTCCAGGATATTGGAGATGTTGGCGTTTCCGCCCTCAAACGGGAACGCATTTCGGAAATTCAAGCGGCCAACCCAAGCTTCCGGATCGGTCATGAACCAGCCGTGTCGGGCATCGAAGCCATGATGATAATTCAACATCAAGGCCACCGGCGTGCGCGTCCGGCCGCGGGTGGGATGGCGCCGCAGGGCAAAATCGGCGAACCGCTTGGCCTTCTCGCCGATGTCCGACAGGCGGAGATTCCCTTTCGCGTCGAAGATCCAGTTGGCGTAGTGCGACTCTTCCTCGTGCACCAGATCGGCGCCCGACATGAACGCCATGAGCCAACCGCGCAGCAACAAACTGCCGCTCCACCCGCCGCGCTGTCGTCCGTGAACGTCGTGCCAGGCCGTCTGACTTCCTTGCGGGTGGTGAGGCGAGAAGTCCAGACCCCACTGTCGGCCGTATTGTCTCGCGGCTCCCCGCAGGAAGGCCACGCCCAACTGCTGGTTCGACTGCAAACATCCCCGTTCCAGCCACACAAACCGGAAGCCCCACTCGTAAAAATAATGCAGAGAGAACAACTCGCCGCCGTGGATCATCACGTTGTCCCGGCGATAATCGATGCCGTGCTTTTTCAGAAGCGCCAGTCGCTTGCCGATGCCCCGGGGGCTGAACAGGTATTGTTTCCACTGCCGAAAGGCTTCCTTGCCGTCGCGGAACTTCCACGTCATCCAGGGCGCGCCGCCATCCACCTCTCCGCCCACGCAGGTCCACACATTCGGGTACTTCTTCAGGGCCTGAGCCATGACCTTGCAGTAATGGACCAGATACTGAGGGAAGTCACGGAAGCGACTCTTGTTCTCGGGACGGTTGAAATCCCATTGCGGCCTCAGGAGATCCACGATCAGGAACCGCTTGTCCGGCCGGCAACGCGCCACCATGTCGGAAGTCAGATTATCCAGCAACCGAATCCCATTGAACATTCCAAGTCTCTCGGACTTCTCCGTCAGCCGTTCGGCGGGAATGATCTCGAGTGGGAAGTCGGGCACGATGCGATGCGTCGGCACGGCGCCTGGCTCGATCTCATTGGCAGTGAAGATGCCGAGAGTATAGGCATCCCATCCCAATCCTTCTCCCGTGATGATGAACGATTCCGGTGTGAGGATCCCGCGATCTTTCTTCTCCCGACGCATGTCGTTGCCCTTCGTGATTCTTTTCATCGCTCCACCCTCAGCACCACCATCGTGTAGTACCGAAATGAGGGAATCGTGACGGTCGCCTTCCCATTTGAGATGGTTGCCGTCAATGCTCGTTGCACCGCTTGCTGAGGCTCCTCGAACTGATAGGGCCGGCATGCGTATGCGGCTTTCACGGCATGGCGTCCGATATCCGCGGTCAGTTCCAACCCCTCCAACGGAACCGGTTCGTCGACCCAATCGAGATCCCAATGTTCCGTGGGAGGAATGCGCACGAGATGCACGATCAGGTCATATCCGTCCTTCGTCTCGCGCCGGTAAACCAACGGCTTCCACCACACGGCTTCAGGCGTCTTCACGTTGACCGTGTTCTCCGGGTTTGGTTCCAGCCGGATATCGGGGGCCCACAACAGACTGGAGAAGCGCGTTTGGAACTGGTACGTGGGCTCCAAACTGGGTGACTGGGCGGCGCAGATCATGACATGGTGTTGACTGGCGATGATCTGCGCCAGGTAGTAGTTGACCGTCGGCCAGCCCCACTTGCTCGGCCCCGGTGGATGATTTCCACCCAGTCGCTCGATCGGGCCGCCCTGAAGATAACCGATAATGACGTTACCACCATATTTCTGAACGATATAGTCGCGGTTCTCGCATAATCGGCGCAGGCATTTTGCCGGATTGTATACTGGGGCGCTGGGCACATGCAGTGTGCCCGCCCACTCCGCCAGGCAACTGACATTGCGGTCCCGATTCATGGCGCGAATCCAGCGATCGTTAACGTCGTCGCCAAGGCCCATGCCCAGCAAGTAGTCGCGGCCGAACGTGTCCCTCCAATCGAGTGATTGGATGGAGAAGTTGTACCAGGTCCCGAACCAGGGATTGTCTTGCTTGAGAATGCGATGATAGAGTTTCTGAATCCTTGTGTTCAGCCGCGCCACCGCCTTTCGATCGCTGGGAATATTCACTTTGCCGTCATACCCGAACCCCTTGGTGACGGTGAACGCGCCATCAATGAAGACGCCGTCAAAGCCCCACCGTTCGGCATACCGCTTGATGCACCGGGCTCCGTATTCAATCCCCTCCGTAATGGCGTAGTTGGCGGGCGCATGCTGCCAGGGCGTATAAGAGCGATTCAAGTAAGGCTTTTTTGGGACCCGATTGGTTCCCACTTCAAGCGGAGACGCAAGTTCCATGGGGTTGGGATAGCCTCCGTACACGCGATCCACGGCGAACTGACCGTTGGCGTCGTATAGCGCGTACTCAGGATGCTTGCGCAGTTCCTCATAACCCA
>JAQULY010000353.1 GCA_028718445.1 Kiritimatiellia bacterium | reverse complement strand
CAGTCAGGGCGTGGTTCACGAGTGCCTGAATTTGGCCGCGTTGTGGCGCCTGCCGCTGCTGGCGATCTGCGAAAACAACGGCTACGCCATGTCCACTCCCATCCGTGTCGGGGTCAGCGTCGGCAACGTGGCCGACCGCGCCGGCGCGTACGGCATCCGCGGCGTCAGCGTGGACGGCAACGATCTCGCGGCGGTGCATGCGGCCGTGGCGGAACAGGCGGAAAGGGCGCGTTGCGGCGAAGGCCCCGCCTTGCTGGAGTGCCGCACCTACCGCCTGTCGGGCCACTCGCGCGGAGACCAGCGCGAATACCGTTCGCGGGAGGAAGAACAGCACGCCTGGCAACGGGAGCCGATCGCGCGGCTGGAGGGATTGTTGCGCGCTGCCGGCACGCTCGATGACGCCGCCATCGGCGCTCACCGGGCCGCGGCGGCGGCGCAAGTGGCCGCGGCCGTGCGGTTTGCCGAGCAAAGCCCCCTACCTGATCCGGCGCGCGTTGCCGAGGGGGTGTACGCATGAGAACGCTCACCACCACCCAGATCCTGCGCGAGACGCTGGCCGAGGAACTGCGGCGCGACCCCCTGCTTTTCCTGATGGGCGAGGACATTGGCGCCTACGGCGGAGCCTTCGGTGTGACGCGTGGCCTGCTGAAGGAGTTCGGCGCGGCGCGAATCCGCGACACCCCAATCTCCGAGGCCGGCTTCATCGGCGCGGCCATCGGCGCGGCCGTGGCCGGATCGCATCCCGTGGTCGAGATCATGTTCATGGACTTCATCACGCTGTGCGTGGACCAACTCGTGAACATGGCGGCCAAGGTGCCGTATATCTATGGCCTCGCCTGTCCCCTGGTGATTCGCGCGCCCATGGGCGGTGGACGCGGTTACGGCGCCACCCATTCGCAGTGCCTGGAGCGCCTGTTCTTCGGCGTGCCGGGATTACGCATCGCCGCTCCAGCCACCGGCGCCGATGCCGCCGGACTGCTGCGGGGAGCGCTGCGCGAAAACAACCCCGTGATCTTCCTGGAGCATAAGTTGCTCTATCCGATGCGTTGGGAGCTCGACGATGCGCCCATCGCGCCGCTGCCGCTGGGCCGGGCGCGCGTGGCGCGCGCAGGCACCGACGTCACCATCGTGGCCTGGTCCTGGATGAGCGTCGAGGCCGAACGCGCGGCGGCGACGCTGGCGCGCGAGGAGATCGAGGCCGAAGTCATAGACCTGCGCAGTCTCAGTCCGCTAGACACGCAAACGCTGGTGGCCTCGGCGCGCAAGACCGGACGCGTGCTGGTGGTCGAGGAAGGGCCGCTCACCGGCGGCCTCGCCGCGGAGATTTCCGCCCGCGTGACCGAAGCGGCATTTCACGAGCTGGCGGCGCCCGTCCGGCGCCTGACACTACCCGACTGTCCGCTGCCGGCCGCAAGATCGCTCGAAAACGCGCTGCTGCCCGGAGCGGACGCCATCGCGGCGGCCGCGCGCGATCTGGCGACGCTGGTGTGAGTGCGATGCGCTATTCGCTGATTACGCTTTCGTGCGACAAACTGCCCGTCACCCGCCGCTGTCTGTCGGCGCTGTTGCGGCATACGCACTTCGATGGCGATACGGAACTGATCGTCGTGGACAACGGTTCGCGCGACGGATCGAGCGCATGGCTCGGCGCCGAGTTGCCGCGGCTGGGCGCGGCCGGCGGCGTCGAGGTGCATGTCGTCGCCAATGCCGCGAACATCGGCTGCAGCACAGCCCGCAACCAGGCGCTGGCGATGGCCCGCGGCCGCTACGTGGTCTTCTGCGACAACGATGTCGAGCCGCGCTCGCGCCGCTGGCTGACATCGCTGCGCGAGCGCATCGCCAGCGACAAACGTATCGGCCTGGCCGGCGCCAAACTGGTCTACCCCTATCCGCCCTACGCCATTCAGTGCGCCGGTGTTGGCATTTCGCGGCGCGGGCATGTCTGTTTCCGCGGACGCGGCGAAGCGCGCGATCATCCTGGCTACAATCTGGCGGAGCCGGTGCAATGCCTGATCAGCGCATGTCTGATGGTGCGCGGCGATCTGATACGCGCGCACGGCGGGTTCGACGAGGCCTTCAACCCCGTGCAGTTCGAGGATTTTGACCTCTGTTACCGGTTGCGCGCGCAGGGCTGGACCGCGTGGTACGAGCCGGCCGCGGAGATGTACCATTTCGAGAGCGTCACAACCCAGGGCACGTCGGTCGTGCGCAACGCCGCCGTCGTCGTGCGCAACGGCCTGCGATTCCAGCGCCGCTGGCGGCACATGTTCGAGCAGGAGCGCGGGCCGTCCGAGAGCGACTGCCGCTGGCGCCGTCTGCCCGCCCCGCCGGAGAATATTCCGGAGGACCTCCCGCGCTTATGACCAGGCAGGGGAGGCAGGGATCAGGGTTCAGGATTCAAGATTCAAGATTCAGGATTCAGGATCGAACCGGCGTTAACACGGTCTGCGATCCTGGTCTGGTCTGACACTTTTTCACGAGCTTTGTCGACAAAGCGCGTGACAAGGTTCGCGACAAAGATGGACGGACGTTTCTCATAGCTCTCTCGATCTGGTGACGTTCGTTCAGTCAAACCTGACAGCACGTGTTTCTTTGTAACTGTCCTATTTGCAGGGATTTAGCCGTCTCTCGGCTTTCTCCCCCCTTTTTCTGTCCATTTCGGTTGACGATTACGGGCGACGATTACGGTTGACGATTCGGAAGTGTCTCCTCGTTTTCCGTAATCGTCGACCGTAATCGTCGACCGGATCATCCTTTCATCCTCTCATGACACTCTTGACAGTTTCGTGATGTTACGCCAGCGGCACGCCCGAACCCTGAGTCCTCCTCTGGTGCTGTGATCATGTTGACGCTCACCACGCCCGGGTATTCTTGTCTATCTACGTTCTACGCGTTACACTTACTCAATCATTTCTAAGGGAGCAACCGTCATGCTGACCGGACAGGAAATCGAGCGTCGAAAACAACAATCGCGGGAGTTGTTCGCCAAGGCGGGGATCGTGTTGACCAAGGCGGAGGAGGGGCGGATTGAGATCGCCGACTTCGGCCTCAGCGATTTCGAGCACACCGGACTGGGCGTCTTAGTCTACGTCAGCACCGAACGCTGCAGCGCCAAGGAACTGACTCTGTTGCCGCGCCAGACTTGTCCGGAACACCGGCATCCGCCCATAGACGCGGCCAATCCCGGCAAGGAGGAGACCTTCCGCTGCCGCTGGGGCGAAGTCCGCATCTACGTGCAGGGCGCGGCCACACCTAATCCCAAGGCAACGCCCCCGCCCGGACGGGAAGCCTGGTACACCGTCTGGCACGAGATCGTGCTGAAGCCCGGCGAGCAATACACCTTGCAACCAAACACGCTGCACTGGTTCCAGTCCGGACCGCAGGGCGCGGTGGTGTCGGAGTTCTCGACCCGCAACCTGGACGAACACGACATCTTCACCGATCCCGACATCTCGCGCTTTACCAAGGTCAAGTCATGACCATGGAACTCACCCGCCCGGAGAGCTTTGTGTCGCCCGTGGCAGGGACACTGAACTACCGGCTTTTCACGCCTGCTTGCGCGCCTGCCGCGAGAAAGCTGCCGCTCGTCCTCTTCCTGCACGGCGCCGGCGAACGCGGTCACGACAACTCCAGCCAGCTCACCCACGGCATCGCGCCTCTGATCCGCTACGGCAGGGAGAGCGACGATCCGGCCATCCTGCTGGTGCCGCAGTGTCCGCTGGACAAGCAGTGGGTTGACACACCATGGAACGCGCTCTGTCACACGATGCCGCCACAGCCGAGCGAGCCAATGCGACTGGCGCTGGAGTTGGTCGAATCCGCGCGTGTGTCGCTGCCAGTGGACCCCGCGCGTACCTACGTGACGGGCATTTCCATGGGCGGCTACGGCACTTGGGATGCCATCCAGCGGCGTCCGGAACTGTTCGCCGCCGCGCTGCCCATCTGCGGCGGCGGCGATCCGGCAACCGCGCCGCGACTGGCACACATGCCGATCTGGATCTTCCACGGCGAGGTGGACTCGGTTGTCCCGGTGAGCCGTTCCCGCGATATGTTCAAGGCGCTGCAGGCAGCCGGCGGGAAGGTGCGCTACCGCGAGTATCCAGGGGTGGACCACGATGCCTGGACGCGCACCTACGACGATACCGAGGTGTTGGAATGGCTCTTCGCGCAACGGCTACGCCCGACGGGCGGCTGAATGAACTCGCGGCGACCCCTATCACGACGTGGTAATGGCGCGCCTACGGGGAGTCGAACCCCGCTTCCAAGGATGAAAACCTTGTGTCCTAACCGATAGACGATAGGCGCCGCAAAAAAGTGAGCCGAAAGTTACCACATGCCGGCCGCGCTGACAAGCGTGCGCAGCTCACTGAACGTGACAAAGCGTGCGCGAAGCGCTAGGCTGTCCGCGAATATTCGGTGTTCCGTTGAACCGCGGACCGTTGCGCCAGCGCCGCGGGCGCGCAAGTGCCGGCATGTTCCAAGAAAAGGGTTGCGGCGGACGTATGCAGTCATAAGGAGTGGAGGTCAGACATGCTCAGGAAATGCTTTGCCGTAGCGAGTATCCTCATTCCCCTACTGGCGACCGCCGCGCAGGAAATCGGCTTCGAAGAGCGCTTCGCTTTCGCCGAGGATCGTGCGGAGGCGCTGAAGGAGTTGATCCCGGGGACCGAGGACTACTACTACTACCATGTGCTGCACGCCCAAAACCGCGGACAGTTGGAGCAGGTGCCGGCGCTGATGCAGCAGTGGAGCAAGCGCCACGGCGAAACAGCGCGCTATCGCGAGATGGAGAACCGCCAGGCGCTGCTCAACTACCCGGCCAATCACGGCCGCACGCTCGAGTACCTGCGCCAGCGCCTGGGCATCCGGCATGATCACCAGCGTGAACAGGAGCAGGCACCCGCGCAGTACCCCGCCGTGCTCGACCCAGCCCGCGTCTCCGAGGAGGCATTCCGCCGTCAGGCGCTGGCGCGCCACCGCGATCTCTCCGGTTTCGAGGATGCCGGCCTGCGTCTCATGGCACGCGCGGAGCTGACGCCGGAACAACGTCGCGATCTGCTGCAGCGCCTGCCGTGGGCGGACCTGGATGGCGTGACCGCGCTGGTGATTGCCGAGTTGAAGGAGCGCGATAGCCGCGGGTTCGGCGCCTTTCCCATTCACCACAAGCTGGTCCGCGCACAACTCGACGCTTGCCGCCAGGCCCTGGCCGGCTCCGAGCGCGATCTGTCCGGCAACGAGGTTTTCGTGGCAGCTTACCTGGCCCGGCTGGCGCCGTCGCCCGACTGCGACATCGGCGCCGACAACGCGGCCCGGCGCGCCTACCTGGAGGCGGTCCACGCGTTTGCCAGTACACTGCCGGCCTCTCAGAACGAACTCAAAGCCTTGGCACTGTATCGCCTGCTCGATCACGAACGCCGCGAGGGCCGCTACGATGCCGCGCTGTTCACCGCGTATCTGCGCCTGCCGCGCGCCATGCCCTATGTGCGGGAGGCCTACCTGGCACGTCCCGAAATGGCCGGGCATGCGGCGCGCATGAACCGGTCCTTCAAACCAGCGCCGCTGTTGGCGTCCGTGGGCAACGACGAGCCGCTGGTGCGCGACTACCTTGCACACCTGCTGATCGCCGCCGATGACTACCGCGCCTACGCCGAATGGCTTGACGACAATTACCTGAAGCAGGTGTTCGCCGAAACCAAGATTCTGGCCGGGGTCGGCGATATGGAACGTTGGTACGGACTCATGCCGCCCGCCGCTTACCAGGCATTGAAGGAGCGCGTGGATATCGAGTTGTTGCCGGTCAACCCGCTTTACTTCGGCGCCTGTGACAAGGTTGCTCTCGCGGTCGCGGTCAAGAACGTCGCCAAGCTGCGCGTGACAGTCTACGACCTGGACGCGTTCAACTATTACCGCGAGCACGGCACGGAGATTGCCGCCGGCGTGGACTTGGACGGTTGCGTGCCGAATCATGAGAGCGTCATCGAGTACAAGGATGTGCCGCCCCTGCGGCGGCACGTCGAGCAGATTTCGTTGCCGCGGATCGAGGCGCCGGGCCTCTACGTGGTCGAGCTGTTAGGCAATGGCGTCAGCAGCCGCGCCCTGATCCGCAAGGGCCGCCTGCGGTGCGTCGAGCGTCCCGGGG
>JAQULY010000352.1 GCA_028718445.1 Kiritimatiellia bacterium | reverse complement strand
ATGGGGTTGAAAAGGTGCGTATGGTAGAGGGGCGCATAATGTTCGAGGCAGGAAAGTCGGGGAATCCACGGGGACGGCCGAAGGGGTCGTATGGTGGGACATCAACGCTGAACGCTCAAGGCGCAACGTTCAACGACGGTACTGACGGCGGCGCTGAAGCGGTATGAGATCGGGCCGACGGGGCAGATTTCGTATGGGGTGCCGGAGGAATATCACGATGACTGCGTGATGGCGCTGGCGCTGGCGAATCACCGGCGCTGGGAGACGGAGAACTGCGGGAACATGCTGCGGGTGGGTGCCGGCAAAGGGGTCAGGATGCGGCGGCGACCTGTGCGGGCGGAGAGGGAGTTGGGAGGGTGACAGCGTGCCTGAGCATCCCTGGAAAGCTGCGCGGATCGCGGCCTTTCAAGGTATGTGTCGAGGCATCTTGCTGGCCATTTCCTTGATCTGCTTCTCTATGGACACATGCAGTGATTTTTCACAGATGCTACCCACGGCACGTCCCGACAGTGTCACTTTCCAGTCATTGGAATCCTTCAGGATTGCGATGACCTTGTCTCTGTCTGCGCGCTCGCCAGAATACACGAGGGGGAGCGCCTGATCCCGAATAGGCCAATGGAAACGGCTGAGCCCACGAGGGATCAGCAGCTCCTGCAATGCTCTGATCTGGTGTGAACGGCTGAGAGATGTCGTTGTCTCGGACGTCGGTTCGATTGCGGCGAAGTACTCCGTCTGAATCCACTGTTGCGAGGTGAAAATGTCACCGTTGCGCGAAAAGAGGGTTTCACAATCATATGCTCCAACGTGGTTCTTCCGAAGAACCCCGAGATACTCAAGCTTGTTGCCCTTGGCAACAAAGCGAGAACGGCCTCGGAATAGGTTCGGCACAACCCAGTCGAAGGTGCCGATGATGCGATCGTCAGAATTGGTTTGCACAGTGATGTTGGTGATGTCTACCGGCCGGACAAGCGTTGAACCGCTCCTAGTCAGGTTGGCGGCAAGTACCTGCTGGAGGTCATCCGGCGTGATGTTGGTCGTGATCATCTCAACGTCAAGTTCGTCATTCCACGGCATCATGAGGAGACCAACGGTTAGATTTCGCATATCCTCATGCTTGAGGAGTTCATGACGTACGAGCGTCATGTCGGGTGCTCCTCCGGTGAACCCGAACATATATTCGTCGAGTACTCGCTTGCCTTGAGCGCTCACGCCGAGATGCTTCTCTATCTGACGGCGAGGCGAGTCAGAGGACACGCATCCCGTAAGCATGCACGCACCGGCGGCAAGTGCTATGAGTGTTCTTTTCATCATCTCTGGCCAACATCTCAATGAGCATCACAATTAGCAGGGCCAAGACACCTCCCGTGGCGTGGAGACCATCACGCCCTATGCTGCCGTTCAGCGTCACAGGTCGGCATGCGTGGCGGGCAACAAGGGCAGGCTATGCCGTTGAGAGGCAGGGGTCAAGCTGGGATTCCGGCGGTCGGGATGTTGATTTTCTGCGTGCTGTGGAGGGCGGGATGGCGGCAGGAATCTACAGACTGAAGAGCAACAGGGCGCGGGAGGAGTATCACGATGACTGCGTGATGGCGCTGGCGCTGGCCAATCACCGGCGCTGGGAGACGGAGAACTGCGGGAACATGCTGCGGGTGGGTGTCGGCAAGGGTGTCAGGATGCGGCGGCGGCCGGTGCGGGCGGAGAGGGAGTTGGGAGGGTGACGGCGTACCTGACCGGACGTGGAAAGCCGGGCGAAGCACGGCTTCTCAAGGAACTGGTCGAGGTGCTGGTTGGACAGTCCTCTGTTCCGTCTTCCGCGCAAGTTCCTGCAATGAGGACTCCAGATTGAGTGTCCGTTCCTTGAGCATTTCGCGTTTGTTGAGATGGAGAACGGCCAAGGCAACGTTGAGCCCCACCACGAGGACGACAAGAACGATAGAGCCGATGAGCCCGGTCTTACCCGGAACCGTGGCGCGAGCCTTGACGCCGAGCACGATGCTGACGATTGCGCACACCAAGAAGGAAGCGATTGGGGCGTGCAGGGAGGAGACTTGCGGCCAGAAGAGCCAGAACAAGGCCGAGACGATCGCGCCAAGGAAGGTCCCTCGGCTAAGCCTGGGAAGAAGATCAGTACCTTTCATCACACTCCTGTCGAAAGTCTGCCCGGAGGCGATGAGGAAACCGCGCTCAGCGAGGTTTCCGAAGTCGCCTCCGAGGCCTAGTTCGGTGTCATTGTCTTTGCGTTCCGAATGAAGTCGTCCACGTCAATACTCTCACGCTTCAGCTCTCGGGACTTCAAGACAGGCGGGGTGTGGACATCTCCGCTGTCAGGAGACCAGCCAATGAACCGACCGGCATGATCCACCGTGTAAGACGGCGCTCCCGAAGCAAGGGTAAGTCCCAGTGTCCGAACAGGCACTTTCATTCCAATCTCGAAATACGTCGCCGTCGGCGCTGAGTATCTTACAACCCACCACGGCCGCCCCGTCCATTCAAGAACCTCGCCAACTGTCCTGATGCCAGGAGGCGGAACGTACCGTCCCTGGAACCAGTGCACGAAATGTCCGTAGAGAAACAGAGCCGCAAGCGGCACCAGAATCCACAACGCAATCCTCGTGATCTTCTTCATCCCAATGTGTCACCCAACGTCCGGACTCTCCGTTTGCGAACCCGACATGGTGAGCAATACGGGAGCAGGCCGTTGTTGGGCCTGCTCATTCCTGTCTCTTCGACGCTCGTTCTTCCGGAAGTGATGCACCGTTGCGCACATGTCCGTAGAACTCGATCTCTGGTTGTTCCCACTCCCTGACGCGCTTCTCGGTAACCAGTAGAGGCGAGAAGAGCGAGCGGTGCACCCGTGATCGAAAGAGCCGAAAATCCATCTGATCGTTTCCCATTTGGCCATGGAAGATCTGCGTTGTGCCGAAGTAGCAGACGGCATATGCCAAGAGTCCGCTGACGGCACCCAGGACGCTAACCATGTATTTCCGTCCGTTCATCTTGTCTTGGCCCAAGACGTTCTGGCTGTGGATTCGGCGCGCTAGCGACGATATCCACCAGCCGGTGGTTAGCGAAGTTCTTCCCTTATGTCAATTCGACCAGCAACTCGATCCCAGATGCAGCGCAAGTGTTTCATGCCCTGCAACCAGACTTCGGTTTTCCCCGACTTCATCCACTGCTCGACCGCCGGAAAAGCCTGTTCCTCAAGAAGTTCACGCATGTGTGAACGCCGGCCAGCTTCCACCGGGTAGACCAAGAAGTACCAATGCGGCTCTCCTATGGTTGAGTACCACACCGTGAAGACCTGTTGCGGCAACTTGCTTCTTGCGACCGCCGTCATGGTCGGCCTCGGAGTACCTTCCACCGGGTGGTCGTCGAACCACACGCTCACATCATTGAACTGGGGGAGGTCGGCAAAGCGTTCGGAAAGTCTCTCAACGCCTATCACCCAGGAGAACGCCTTGGGCAGACGTGGCTTTCGGAAAGTTGGCCCAGTCTGGACCTTCAAGATATGTCTGTCTTCTTCCATCGCTAACATCCTAATGAGGATCAAAATTAGCAGGGCCAAGAAACCGCCCGTTGCGTGCACACCTTCATGCCCTATGCTGGCGTTCAAAGACTTACGTTGGCGTTCTGATCCATAGCAGACTTGATGAAGTTGCCTGCTAAGGATCAAGACCGGGTTTCGCAGGTGGGCATGCGCGTCCGGCAACAAAGTCAGGTTATGCCGTTGAGAGACAGGGGTCAAGCTGGGATTCCGGGGGTCGGGATTTTGATTTTCTGCGTGATGTGGAGGGTGGGATGGTGGCGGGAATCTACAGACTGAAAAGCAACAGGGCGCGGGAGTACCTGAGCCCACCGGGGAGTGTCTCTCACAGAGGACACAAAGGCCACAGAGAGTGGGCAAGAATGGCGAGGCGCTTCCGGGGGTTGTGGGGTGATTTCGTACTGGCGCGGGCGTGATCGGGATGGGCTGGATATCCCGGTATCGGGTATCGTACGGGCATGAAAGCCCTTTTGTGTCGAGATATGGCTGGCCGGGAGTAGTCTCAACGAAGACTTGCGACGAAGCGTAGACGAGAAAGCGTGGGACGAAGATAGCGACGAAGTGTGGCTTGGCCTGAACAGGAGCCGCTTTTAGTTGGTGCCAGGGGGGGGAGTCGAACCCCCATGCCTTTAAGGGGCGGTGGATTTTGAGTCCACTGCGTCTGCCATTTCGCCACCCTGGCGCGGATGACGGCAACCTTATAGCAGCCGCAGTCGCTGAAATCAACATCGCACTCCGGCCCTGTCCGCCACAGCGGTTGCATGCGGCCGGTGGAAGTACTATGCTCATGCCAACCATTTGGCTTGATTGGCGGGCTGGACCGATACCCGATGTCGAAACGTATCCTATCTCTCTTACTCGCGGCGGTGTGCGTGCTGACCGCCTCCGGCGCCTGGGCCGGTTCGGTGGACGCGCAGGCCAGCCACATACCGCGAGAGATGGCATCTTTCCTCTTGTTGCTGGGCATAATCATGGTGTCGGCGCGTCTGGGCGGACTGGCTTTCGACCGCCTGCGTCTGCCCGCCACGCTGGGCGAGTTGACCGCCGGCGTGCTGCTGGGGCCGTCTCTGCTGGGCGGTGTGTCGTTACCCGGTTTCCCACAAGGTTTGCACGGCGTCGCGGCCCGCTATCTCGAACCAGGCGGAGCGATGATTGGCATCGTACTCTGCGCGCTGATGGCGCTGCTGTTCCTGATCGGGCTGGAAACCGACGTACGTCTGACGCGGCGACAGACGCCCCTAAGCGTCTGGATCGGTCTGGGCGGCAGCCTGGGCGCCATGTTGCTGACGGCGGCGGCTATACACATGGGCAGCCGCTGGCTGCCCGATCGCGCCCCGGCGCTGCTGTCTCCAACCGGATTGTTCCTGTGCGCGGCCGCGGCCTTCTCCTCAGTCGGCATCGCCGCCCGGTCGCTGGCGGCCTTGCGGCGCCTCGAGTCGCCGGAAGGCGTGGGCATCATGTCGGCGGCGGCGGTTGACAACCTGACAGGCATCCTGTTGCTGACCGTGGCCACCGGTTACCTGACGGCCATGGAGGGGCATGCCGCCGGCAGCGCGGCGGTGCTGGGGCTGGTGTTGCGCAATCTCTTCCTGGTGGCGGGCGCGGGCGTCGTCTCGCTGACCTTGGCGCGCCAGATCGCCCGCGCTCACAAGGATCTGCGTCACCCGGCCGGCGCCGCCACTTTCGCCATCGCGATTGCATTGCTGATGGCGGGCATCTTCGGCCGTTCCGGTCTTTCGGCGTTGGCCGGCGCTTACCTGGCGGGACTCTCGCTGGCAGGCACTGACTGGCGCCATGACATTCAGGAGCGCATGGAGATCATGCACGCCGCGTTCGTGCCCGCCTGCTTCACGCTGCTGGGCATGTGCCTCGATCTCCGCCTGTTGCTGGAGTCCGAGACCTGGCTCCTGGCAGCCCTGTTCGCGGCGGCGGCGATCGTGGGCAAGCTGGTCGGGTGCCTGGGACCGGCGCGTCTGGCAGGATTCAATTCCCGTGGCTGCCTGCGTGTCGGGCTGGGGCTGACGCCCCGCGGCGAGATGTCGCTGGCGGTGGCGGCCATCGGCTTTTTCGCGGGAGTGCTGCGCGGCGTGGACCTCGCGGCCGTGCTGCTGCTTTTGTTCGTGACCGGGCTGGCGGCTTCACCACTGTTGCGCCTGGCTTTCGGCGGCAATCGGTCCGGTCTGCGCAACGCCTTTCAGGCGCAGTCGGCACGTCAGCTTTCGTTCCAATTCCCGTCGCTCACCGCCACCAAGATGATTCTGGCGCGACTCATAGATGTGCTGGAGGAGGAGGGCTTCCACGTGCAGTTGCTCAACCGGCGCTCCGCGCTCTACCAACTCAGCAAGGATCAACTGGTAATCGGCCTGCATCCCGAAGGCACGCGCATGGTCGTGGACTGCACCGCCGCCGACCAGCCGCTGGTGAACAGCGCCATGATCGAGGTGCTGGCCGGAATCGAGCACCATCTGCGCGAGTTGCGGCGGCCGCTGGACGCAGTCAACCTGGCCCGCGGCATGCTGCGGGAGAGCCAACCCAGGCAAGCGGCCGGCTCATCGCTCAAGGGGCTGCTGTCGGTCAATGTCCTGCGCCCGCGCTTGCTGGCGGACACCAAGGCCGCGGCGATCACCGAACTGATCGAGATGCTTT
>JAQULY010000351.1 GCA_028718445.1 Kiritimatiellia bacterium | reverse complement strand
CCGCGCGCGCGTCCCATCAACGCCAGCGTTTCATCTTCATACCTCTGACGAGACATGCCTTGCCGGGCGCGACCGCTCTCACGCAGATAGCGCGCGCCGTAGCGGTCAAGCAGGAACCGCTGGAATTTCCTGATGTTCAGACGATTAAAAAGCGGCTTGCAGTTGGCCGGGTCGTAGGTGTCGAGGAACTCTGCGTAATCGTCATGCTGCGCCTTCAAGGCGGTCCAGTTGCGCTTTTCGCCGCCGAAGACGGTCAGCACGCGGCGCGCGCCGGCGGGGTCGTAGGCCAGGTCGCGGAACGTGCCCCAGTGCGCGGGCGCGCTGTAGGCCGCGCGGAACAGCGGCAAGTCTTCCGGCGCGTCGTACTTCTCCGCCAGATACTTGAGGTAGCGCTCGAAGGAGTCGAAGAGATAGCGCGGGAAGGCGTCGTTGCGTTCGAACTCGTACTTGTTGGCGACCGACTGCGTCAGCGTGATGGCGAAAGGCCACACCATCGTCAGGCCGCCGAACGCCAGTATGACGTACATCAGCCCGATGGCGATACGCAGTTTCAGACCCTTGCGTCCGACTCTGGGAACGATCGGCATTTCAGTTTTCCTGCGCCTTGCGGAATTCCACTTTCCTGAGGATGCGGAGTTGCAGCACCGTGAAGGCGATCAGCGCCAGGCCAAGTATCCAGGCCATGGCCACGGCACGGCTGTAGCGCAGGTAGGCGTAGGCCTCCAGCCAGATGCGCAGAGCCAGCACCATCGTTTCCTGGGCGGGGCCGCCGCCGGTCATCACCAGGATGTTGCCCATGTTCTGGAATGTGCCGATGAACGCCGAGACGAAGTTGATCACGATCAGCGGCTTCAGGAACGGGATGGTGATGTGGACGAACGAATGGAACATGCCGGCGCCGTCTATCTGCGCCGCCTCATAGGACTCTTCGTCTATGCTCTTCAGCGCGGCGAGGTAGACCAGACTGGAAATGCCGGCCTGGCTCCACAGACTTGGCAACACCACGGCAATCATGGCCCAACGCGGGTCGCCCAGCCAGTCCTGCCGTCCTAGCGTCACGTCCAGGCCCATGTGCAGCAGCATCGCGTCAAGCCTGCCGATCAACTGGTTCAGCAACCCGTACTCGGTGGGATTGTACAGCAACATCCAGATCATCATCACGACGATGCCGCTGCTGATCTGCGGCAGGAAGAAAAGCGTGCGGAAGAATGTCTTGTAGCGCGGAATCTCGTGCAGCAGCACGGCCAGCAGGATTGGGCCGACGAAGGTCAGCCCCAGGGAGATAAAGACGTACTTGACCGTCTGCAACAGCGAGGTCCAGAAGTCGGGGTCCAGAAAGACGTTGATGAAGGTGTCGAGCCCTACGAACTTGGACGGCTTCAGGATATGATAATCTTGGAAGGCCATGACCGAGCCATGCGCCAGAGGGTAGTAGTTCCACATCAGGATGGATAGCAGCGCCGGGGCCATCATGATCCAGGGCAGGGCGGGATGGTAGACATCGCGGTGCGAACCGGTTCGCGCGCCTTGGGCGGCCGACTTATGAAACGAGCCCACCATCTGGCGCAACATCCACAGCGTGACCGCCAGTGCGCCGGCGAAGATTGCCCACGCCACCGGACGCCAGCGGTGCAGCTCCTTGTCCTTGCGCTCGAACATCATGCCGGTGTTGGCGGAGGTCTCCACGCGCCGGAGCGCGGTGGCGTAGTCAAAGTCCGGCCTGGTCAGAACATAGTCGAGCACCTCGCCGTCAATCTTCGACAGAATCGGCCACCAGAACCCCATGTAGGGTTCGGCCAGCGAAGTCTCCTCGACCTGCTTGAACGACCGCCGCCAGTTCTCCGGCACCTGCGATATGTAGGCGTCCAGCCCGGCGCTGGCCAGTTCGGAGGGATTCATGAATGGGGCGAAACCCTTGCTGACGCTTCCGCGGATGCGCTCGCGGCGGCCCTCTTCGCCGAGCAGGGTCGAAAGGATGCGCCAGGCGGCGTCGCGGCGGGCCTTGTTCTCGGGGCGCGCCAGCTCGTGGTTCAGCCCCACCATGTGGCGGAAGAACATGGCATGGGGCGTGTCGTTGGTGGTGCGCGGCGGCACCGGAAAGAAGGAGAGATTGTCGGGCGGCATGTTGTATTCCAACAGTTGGTTGGACGTGGCCTGCACGATCGCCACCTCGCCGTTGCGGAAGAGATCCATAAGTGACGCCTCTTCGCGTCGCGACGGCCGGGCCACGCCGAAGATCACGTGGCGCTTGTGAAAGTCAACGCGCCGTCCGCTGTCCGGGTCCGTAGCCCATCCGCGCGCCACGTCTTCGGCCGTCAGGTTCATCGGTTCGCCATTGGGCAGGCGGATCCAGGGGCTCCACATCAGGCGGTGAAAGAACTCGCAGGCCTGTACGCCCGCCTCACTACCGAAGGTCGCCTGCCAGCGCGATGGCTGCTGCCGCAAGTTCACGCTCTGTCCCGTCGCCGGATCCCGCGCCTTGAACTCGATCTCCAGTTCCGGAAACGCGTACTCGCGTCCTGTCGCCGGATCGGTGCGGTACTGCGTCAGCGTCTGGCCGCCGGCGCACCAGAGCCAGGCGATCCACTGCCAGCCGTTCTGCGTCAGCAGGATCGCGCGCTGGCCGCGCTGGAACCGCGCGCCGGGCACCTCGCGGCCGGGATCGGTGAGCTTCTGACACATGTAGAAGAACTCGTCCCAGTCGCGCGGCGGCTTGTTGGGATCGAGGCCGGCCGCCCGGAAAAGGTCCGTACGAATTACCAGCGACTGGTAGTAAGTAGTGCCATCGGGCAGGGCGTAGACCTTGCCGTTGACGGTTGCGACCAGCTTGGAGTAGGGGTGAATGTTCTTCCATGTCGGCCAGATGGCCTCGTCATCGTCAATCCAGCCGTTGCCGTTAAGGTCGTGGCCGATGTACTCGTTGAGGGGCATCAGGTAGCCCTCGTCAATGTTCATGCGCGTCTCGTGCCAGAAGGTGTTCAGCACGTCCGCCGCAATGCCGCCCGCCAGAGCCATCAGCCGCGGCGCCCGACCGGCGGGGCCCGGCATGCTCATGCCGGACCATGGCAATACCCGGATGACGGGCTTCGCGGGATCGGCGGCATGCTCCTTGGCCGTGGTGGCCGCCAGCGCGGCGCAAACCCGCACCGCCGCGGAGTCCGGCTCGTCCGGCCGGTAGCCCTCCACCGTGATCGCGATCGTTCCGTCCTGCGCCTGTCCGGCGCCGGTCGTGGAAGCCGCTTGCGGGTTTACGCCGGCTAATAACGAAAAACCGGTCAGTGCCATGCAGCCGCAGGCCGCGCGCAAACGCGCGCCGCGCAATGGCCTTCGCGAGGCCTCCTTGTTCAGCAAAGTAAGCGGCAAGTGCGGTCTCCTGTCACCCAATGGCACGCGCCGAAAACGCGCCCTTACTGGGCTTTTCCCTACAACACGGTACGACCAACTAGGGTTGCGACCGTGTAAGCACAAACCGTGCCGCGACGAAAAAGGCTGGCACTCCAGCCTCACTAAAGGCACATTATCGCGCATATGCGCCAAACGCGAAGTCGTGCCCATGTCGCATGGCCGACGGACCGTGACCGGACTGACCATCGTGACCGACTTGCCTGCACCCGACATCCGCTTTCCAGAGGAACTGCCGATCTGCGCCCATCGCGAGGCCATTCAGGCAGCGCTGCGGGAGCACGCCGTCATCATCGTCTGTGGCGATACCGGCTCCGGCAAGACCACTCAAATCCCCAAAATGGCGCTGCAACTCGGACGCGGCGCCGATGGGCGTCTGATCGGCTGCACCCAGCCGCGCCGTCTGGCCGCCACCACCGTGGCGCGGCGCGTGGCCGAGGAGTTCGGTGAATCCGTGGGCGGCCTGATCGGCTATCAGCACCGCTTCGAGCGGCAGATGTCCGGCGCCACGCGTATCAAGTTCATGACCGACGGCATCCTCCTGGCAGAAACGCGCGCCGACCCGCTGCTGCGTGCCTATGACACCCTGATCATTGACGAAGCGCACGAGCGCTCGCTCAACATTGACTTCCTGTTGGGGTTGCTCAAGCGCATCGTGCGCCGGCGCCCGGAACTGCGGGTGGTGGTGAGTTCGGCCACGCTCGATGCCGGGCAGTTCGCCTCCTTCTTCGACGACGCGCCGGTGCTGCAAGTCCCCGGAAGACTCTACCCGATAGAGACGCGCTACCGCGAACCCGGCGAAGACGATCCCGATCTGCCGCGCCTGGTAGCACAGGCCGTGGAAGACCTGACCGGCGAGGGCCCCGGCGACGTCCTGGTGTTCCTGCCGGGTGAACGCGACATTCGCGAAACCGCCGATGTGCTCAACGGCCGGCGGCTGGCGGACACCGAGATCATTCCGCTGCTGGCCTCGCTGCCGGCGGGCGAACAGCAGCGCGCCTTCAGGCTTTCGCCCCGCCGGCGTATCGTGCTGGCCACCAACGTCGCCGAGACCTCGGTCACCATACCCGGCATTCGCTTCGTCGTGGACTCCGGTCTGGCGCGTATCAGCCGTTACATCCACCGCACCCAGGTGCAACGACTGCAGATCGAAGCCATCTCGCAGGCCAGCGCCAACCAGCGCGCGGGCCGCTGCGGCCGCCTGGGTCCCGGCATCTGCGTGCGCCTGTACAGCGAGAACGACTTCCGCCGCCGCGATCCCTATACCGACCCCGAAATCCTGCGTTCGAGTCTGGCCGGCGTGATCCTGACCATGCTGGACCTGCGACTCGGCGATATTGCCGAGTTCCCCTTCATTGATCCGCCGGCGCCCGCCATGATTCGCGAGGGTCTGCGGGAACTGCACGAACTTGGCGCGGTGCGTCTGGAGGAACACGCCACGCCGTCGCTCACTACTGTCGGCTGGCAACTGGCGCGCATGCCCATCGAGCCGCGGCTCGCGCGCATGCTGCTGGCGGCGCAGGGCGAACGCACGCTGCGCGACGCGCTGATCGTCGTGGCAGGTCTGGCGTGCGACGACCCGCGCCGGCGCCCCCTCGATGCGCGTGCCGAGGCGGATCGCGCGCACGCCGCCTTTCTGACGCCGGCCTCAGACTTTGCCGCCATGCTGCGGCTGTGGCGGTGGTGGGATGACGAAACGCGCGGCAAGCCGCAAAGCGTGCCCCGGCGGCTCTGCCGCGAGCACTATCTTTCCTTCACCAAGATGCGCGAATGGCGTGACCTGCGCGACCAACTCGAAAGACTCTGCAGGCGGCTCGAACTGGATGTCGCCTCGGATGCCGGCGGCGACGCCGGTCTGCACCGCGCCTTGCTGGCCGGCTTGCTGGGACGCATCGGGCGCCGCGATCCCGAGCAAGGCGACTACCGTGGCGCGCACGGCTTGCGCTTCGCCATCTTTCCCGGTTCCGGTCTGCACCGCGGGAAGCCCGCCTGGGTGATGGCCGGCGAAATGGTGGAGACTTCGCGGCTCTACGCGCGCGAGGCCGCCACCCTTGATCCCTGCTGGATCGAACCGCTGGCCGGCGAGCTCTGCAAGCGCAGCTACCACTCGCCGCAGTGGGATGGCGAGGCCGGTTTCGTGCGGGCGACGGAGAAGGTCACACTCTACGGCCTCGTCATCGTGGACGGACGGCGCCGCGACTACAGCCGCATCAACCCCGCCGTCAGCCGCGACATCTTCATACGCCAAGCGTTGATCGCCGGCGACTTTCCGCGGCCCCCGGCGGTTCTGCTGAGCAACCAGGAACTGCTCAATGCCATCCGCCGGCAGGAAGAGCAGACCCGGCGGCATGGGCAGTTGCTCGACGAAGACCGCCTGGCCGCCTTCTTCGACAGCCGCCTGCCGCCCGATGTCAACAACGCCGACGCCTTTCGCCGCTGGCTGCGTCAAGCCGCGCCGCGCGAGAGCGGCGCGCTGTTGCTCAGCGCGGATGACTGGATCGGTCCCGACGACCACGCCGGCGGCTTTCCCGAAACGCTGCGTTTAGGCGAATGCACCTTTGCGCTCGGTTACCGACATGCGCCGGGAGCGGACGACGACGGCATCACCTGCCGCGCGCCGCGCGCGCACGCCGCCGCCTTGCGCGCCTGGCGCGCCGATTGGCTGGTACCCGGCGCGCTGCCGGACAAGGTGCGCTGGATGCTTGCCGCCCTGCCCGCATCCACGCGGCGCGCCCTTGGTTCTCTGGACGACGCCGTAACCAGATGCCTGACCCGGCTGCAGCCGGGCAAGGCG